>NZ_JBMERD010000010.1:0-109956 GCF_048820935.1 Orrella sp. 11846 | reverse complement strand
TGTTAATGACGGGCACTACAACTCTGGCAGCACAGAACGAGGCCTACCCCAACAAACCGGTCAAAGTCATTGTGCCTATTGCGCCCGGTGGCAGTTCTGACACTATTGCCCGAATCGTGTCTGACAAACTACGCGAAACTTGGGACTCTCCAGTCATTGTTGAAAACATGGCGGGTGCAGGCGGCACCATTGGGGCTTCCAAAGGCGCTCATGCCACGCCTGACGGCTATACCTTAGTCGCCCACGGCGATGCCGTCGTACTGAATCCCATTGTGCGCAAAAATTCGAATTACGAATTGAATGACTTTATTGGGGTCAATCGGTTTGTGGTCAATCCCCAAGTTTTAGTCGTGCATCCAGACTTCGGACCAAAAACGCTCGATGAATATGTTCAATTCGCTAAAAAATCAACCCGATGAAATTCGGCTCGCAATTCCCACACAGGCTGGGATTGGTCATTTGACGCACGCCATGTTAGAGAAAGAGGCAGGCATCAAAGTGACCCACATTCCTTATAAAGGTGGTGGTCCAGCTGCTGTCGACGCACTAGGAGGACACGTTGATGCGCTCATCATTACTTTGGCTGCAGTCACCGAATACATCAAGAACGGTCAGTTAATTCCATTAGCAGTTTCAACACCAGAACGTTCACCACAGTTTCCAGATGTCCCCACTATGGCAGAAGCTGGTTATCCCAACACAGTGGTCGAAAGTTGGCAAGGTATGCTGGCACCCCGGGATACACCTCGCCCAATTGTGGACAAACTTCATCGCGACATCCTAGCCGTCATGAATGATCCAGACGTTCAGAAAAAAGCTGAATCTCTCGGCTTTCGTGTCGCACCCATGGATTCGGTCGATGCCTTTAATGAATGGATTCAGGCTGAATACAAAAAACATGGTCAGACAATTCGTGACGCTGGTATCAGTAGCGAATAACAAGTCAAGCATCAGAGCAACCTCAGATCAGTTGCTCTGATCCAAATCACTTAATTATCTGAACGGCCCGAGTCGCAGCCCGAGTCGCAGCCCGAGTCGAAGTTGCAAGTAGGAATACTGTTGAGCCTTACGAGCGGGGAGTTATCTCGGATCGAAATAGCCACAGCGATTGGACACGCAAGCATTTCTGGTCAGCTAAAAGCGCACATGCTTTCTTTGTTAAAACGTGGCCTAATGGAAATGACTATTCCTAACAAGCCTAGCAGTCGTTTTCAAAAATATCGTTTGACTTCAGATGGCATGCGAGTCGTTCAACAACTTAAAAAATAGTTTCGATCATTCATGGAACTCTTCGATGCTCTGGGTTTTCATTGGGACAGAATGGTTATGCCAACGCTTGTCCCAATTCATCCTAAACAACGAGTTTGCTCTCGTTTTCAAAGAATACTGCCCGTCTTCGTGTGGGATGCTAGTGTGCTTGAAGACAATCCGATCACTTTCCCTGAAATTCAAGCTTTGTTGGCTGGTGTTGTCCTAAGAAGCCGTCAATCATCAGATCAGGAACAAGTCCTTAACCTTGTCCTTAGCGCAAAATATTTACTAAGCCTGATTAATGGTGAGCAATTCGAACTCACCAAAACAACATTTGTTGAACTCCACAATCTTGTGGCCTGTCACGAGGCTTTGGAATGGGGTGTCTTTCGGGGCGAAGGCCAGGAAACAAACTATACGCCTAATGTGGGTTTAGGCGAGTTGGGTCGATACACACCGCTACCCACAGCTACTCAAGCACCAGAGCTGAATCGAGTATTTGAAGAGGGGCTGGTCGTCTTAGAAATCTGTCCGCCTTTTGAAAAAAGCCTTGCTTTCTTTCTGTTTGGCGCCTTACAACCATTCTTTTTCGATGGCAACAAACGGACGTCACGCTTCATGATGAATGGCATCTTGATGTCAAACGGGATTGACGCGATTAACATCCCTGCCAACAAAGCTCATGTTTTTAACGAAAAAATGGTGCGATTTTATCTGACTAAAAACGCCACCGAAATGATGATCTTTCTAGTCGACTGCCACCCCAATGCCGCACAAACCTACGCGCACAATTCAAATTTAAAATTCGCCACACAGCTTGATCATCATCAAACAGAATCATAGCGACTGTCAGGCTAATTACACACAATGTTAGAATCTAAGTAACTATTTACTTAGTGCAGATTTAAATCTTTTTTCAGGTCGTGATGCATTGGTTTTGATGGGTACACACCATCAACGATCTGTTTTTTCGGACTGATTGATTCTGCAATCAGTTATTTCATTAAACTGGAGATCAAATGAGTTTCTTTAACAAAATCCTGACCAAACTCGGTATTGGCGGCAAGGAAGCAGCCGCGCAAACAGTCGATGCGGCACCAGTCAGCGCACCTGAAGCTGCTGCACCCGCAGCACCAGCAGCCACCGCAGCGCCTGCAACTGAAGCCGCTGCAGCGCCCGTACAGGAGGTTCCAATGTTTGACGTCGTGGCTGATTTGGAGAAAAAAGCAGCGGCCAACCCCCAAAAACTCAACTGGCGTACATCCATTGTCGACTTGTTGAAGCTTCTGGATCTCGACAGCAGCCTAACCGCCCGTAAAGAGCTTGCCAACGAACTGGGCTGCCCTGGCGACCTGATGGGTGATTCTGCAAAAATGAATATGTGGCTTCACAAAACGGTACTAGCTAAAATCGCAGCCAATGGTGGCAACATCCCTCAGGATCTGATCTCGTAATGGCCACACAACTTACAGAAATGCTGGCGCAATTTGGTCAATTCGACAACATTGCACAGCAATTGAATGCGTCACCAGCGGATGTCACCCAAGGGGCTGATGCCATGTTGCCCGCCATTCTGGGTGGTTTTAAAAACCTCTTTCAAAACCAAAGTTCTGCTGGTGGCTTGGCTTCTATGGCAGCCGGCTTACTCGGTTCTGCAGGCGGCCTGAAAGGTTTGCTGGGCGGACAATCCAACGAAACTGAACAAGGCAATCAAATCTTGTCCAAAATCTTTGGTTCCGCTGATGTCAGTCGATTGGTTGCACAAACAGCCGCTAACAAAACAGGGTTGGATTTGAGTTTTTTGCTCAAACTACTGCCCTTGTTAACCTCACTGGTTGGCAAAGTTGCCACAGGCCAAGCCGGTGACAACCAGAAAGGCGGTGCTGCAGCTGGATTGGTGAGTGGTTTGCTAGGCAACGTCATGGGTGGTCAGCAACAAGCCGCTACCGGCGGTGGTTTAGAGACTTTGCTGAAACTCGCGGGTAATGGCAATGCGCTCGATGAGATTCTGAATCTCGCGCAACAACCCAAAAGTTAAAACGCATTGAACTGACCTTGGTCCGATGGGCATCACACGCCTATCGGACCATTTTGTTTTTAAAAGAAAACCACCAAAAGCCGTGTAAACGGATAATGGTAGAATTTATAAAGTGTGCAGGTATTTCTACTGCAATTTGATTTCAGGGTATGGAGGCAGTCAGCTTGAAGCAAGCAAACCAACCTCAAGGTGTGGTGATTCGAATCCGCGGTGATGTGGTCGACGTTCGTTTTGAAGGGGAATTGCCACGTATTCAGGATGCCTTGCTTGCACAGGACATCACCCTCGAAGTTGCAGCACTTTTGACACAAGATACAGTTCGCTGCATCGCCTTAGCCCCCGTGCGCGGTCTGGCACTCGGTGCCAACGTGACCAACACAGGCGGCCCTATTGAAGTACCCGTTGGCAACGCCGTCTTAGGCCGAATGCTCAACATGTTTGGCCAACCATTAGACGGCAAGCCAGCCCCCGTGGGCACAGAAAAACGACCTATCCACAGAGATCCACCTGCGCTTCAGAAGCGCAAAGTTCGCGGTGAGGTGATGGTGACTGGGATTAAAGCCATTGACCTGCTCTCACCCATTGAACGAGGCGGCAAAACCGGACTCTTTGGCGGTGCCGGGGTCGGTAAAACCGTCCTCATTAACGAGCTCATCAACAACACGGTGGAACACCACGCAGGGGTCAGTCTGTTCTGTGGGATTGGAGAGCGCTCTCGTGAAGCCGAAGAGCTGTATCGCGAGATGGGCGAAGCCGGTGTTCTCGATAAAACCGTCATGCTCTTTGGGCAGATGAACGAAGCTCCAGGTATTCGTTTTCTGGTGGGTAAGTCAGCGCTCACCATGGCCGAGTACTTTCGGGATGAGATGCATCAGGACGTGCTCTTACTCATAGACAACGTGTTTCGCTTTGTTCAGGCTGGTTCAGAAGTCTCTGGCTTACTCGGTCGAATGCCTTCTCGAGTCGGCTACCAACCCACTCTGGCCACAGAACTTGCTTCACTACAAGAGCGAATCACCTCTACAGAAAATGGCGCAATCACCTCTGTACAAGCCGTTTATGTCCCAGCGGATGACTTTACAGACCCGGCCGCTGTGCATATCTTTTCTCACTTATCAGCCTCAGTGGTGTTGTCCCGTAAACGCGCCAGTGAAGGACTTTACCCAGCCGTCGATCCGATTGCGTCTAACTCGGTCATGTTGACACCTGCCGTGGTCGGACAGCGTCACTACGACATTGCGCGTGATGTTCGCAGCACCCTCGCACAATACGAAGAGTTGCGCGACATTATCGCCATGCTGGGTCTTGAAGAACTGTCTTCTGCGGATCGCGCTGTGGTCGCCAGAGCACGACGTCTAGAACGTTTTTTGACACAACCCTTTCACGTTGCACACACATTTAGTGGCATTGCTGGTGAACGCGTGCCACTGGAACTCACACTGGCAGGTTGTGAACACATTCTGGCACAAGACTTCTTTGAAGATGATGAGACCGACTACTACATGATCGGTGCTTTACCCGAATCACTTGGAGGTGTTCGTCATGGTGCTTAGAGCCACTGACAACACGGTCTCATCCATGAATGTTCGGGTGCGCGTACCAACCAAAGAAATTTTCAATGGCAAGGCCGTTAGCCTTTACGGTGTGGCCAAAGAAGGTGCATTTGGTTTATTGCCCAAACACACGGATTACGTCACAGCACTCGTTCCCAGCGTCCTTATGCTGACTGATGTCTCCAATCAAGCAGTGTTTTTTGGGATTGATCATGGTTTGTTAGTCAAACGAGATGAGATTGTCGATGTTGTGGTTGCACGGGCTGCCATGAGTCATGATTTAGATGAGCTCACACGTACCATTGAGACGATTTTTAAGGCCGTCGATGAGGAAGAGCGCGTTGCACGCACTGCACTGTCACGTCTAGAAGTCAATATCGTGCGTCAACTGGGTCAACTTGGAACATCGAGCCTATGAAGACCGATAACACTTCCCAAAGATCCCAGCCAGACAATTCGTCGGTCCAAGAAATTGCCCGCAAAGCGCAACGCCTGCATCACAGTCGAACGAATCCCACATTAAGTCCTTTACGGGGACTGGGGGCTTTTGGTGTGATTGGCTGGTCAGTGGCTGTGCCAACCGTGGCCGGTGCTTTACTCGGAATCTGGCTCGACAAGGCCTACCCACAATCCTTCTCCTGGCCAGTGGCACTTATTTTAGGTGGGATTGTGCTGGGCGTGATGGTGGCTTGGGAATGGATCGCCAGACAACAACGTGAAGAAGAACGAGAGGCGCAACACATACGATCTACTTCTGAAGCGCAGAAACAAACCTCGGCTTCTAAAGACGCTGCTTCAGAAGTCATCATTGCGAGACAAACAAACTCTCAAGAAAAAGCAGGCAAGGAGCTCAAATCATGAATGTGTCCATGTCTGAAAGCTTCCAATTGGCCAGCATGATGCCTGCGCTTATCGTAGGTTTATTGGTGGGTTTAATTGCCAGTTTTGTTTTTTTTAAAGGACTGGCTTTTGGGATGCAAAAAGCTTTGCAGTCGTCACGACCTGCACCTATTTTATTGATAAGTTTTTTAATTCGCACCCTGGTTTTACTCGGGCTCGGTTGGGGTTTGATTCAAGTCTTTCAACCTGCTTGGGCATTACTAGGGTATGCGATTGCTTTTTTTATAGTACGTTTTGTGATGGTACGTCGCGCGAAGCACGTTGCCACACAACGCATTTGATGGATTCACCGTATGGAACTTACCCCAGACAAAACCATCGTCTTTGAACTCGGCATGCTACGCCTAAATGCCACGATCTTCTATACTTGGATCGTCATGGCCATCCTTGTAGTCGGTAGCTGGTTGATCACCCGTCGCTTACGCAGCGATGTCGCCCCAGGACGCTGGCGTAACGCCCTTGAAGTGATTGTTTTACTCATTGAAGATCAAATCAAATCAATCACCCACACCGGCACCCGAAAGATTCTGTATTTTTCTGGCACCCTATTTTTGTTTATTGCCGCTTCTAACATCTTGTCTATTGTGCCGGGATTTAAGTCACCAGCCGGTTCACTCTCCACGACAGCGGCACTGACTATCGCGGTTTTATTGGCAGTCCCGCTTTTTGGGGTAGCTCATGGGGGTTTGCGCCAATATCTCGCTAAATTTGTGCAACCTTCAATTGTGATTTTGCCTTTCAATCTAATCGGTGAAGTCTCTAAAGCACTGTCTTTATCGATTCGTCTCTACGGAAACATCATGAGCGGCGCCATGATTGCGGCGATTTTGTTGGGCGTGACACCCTTTTTGTTTCCGATCATTATGGATTTATTCGGTTTACTGGTCGGTATCATCCAAGCCTACGTTTTTTCTATTCTGGCAACGGTTTATATTGCCGCAGCCATGACCGAATCTGAAAACAACTCACCTGCGGAGGAACATTTGTGAGCGAACTTAGTCTGATTGCATTAATTTCTATTTTGACGGCCGGCCTGACGGTCGCCATCGGTTCATTTGGCGCGGCCATGGGTGAAGGTCGTGCTGCGGCGGCTGCCATGTCAGCCATTGCGCAGCAACCTGATGCGGCGCCCACGCTTTCCCGCACGCTCTTTGTGAGTTTGGCGATGGTGGAGTCTTCAGCGATTTACTGTTTTGTGGTGGCTCTGATTCTGATTTTTGCCAATCCTTTCTGGGATAGCGTCGTTCAGGCAGTTGGGGGGTAATCATTCATGTCGATAGACTGGATTACAGTCATTGCGCAACTGATTAACTTTCTAGTCCTAATCTGGTTGCTACGCCGTTTTTTGTACCGCCCTATTCTGGATGGCATCGATGCCCGTGAAGCCCAGATTGCCAAGCGTATTCAGGATGCCGATGCAGCACACCAACAAGCTTTGGAAGATCAAAAACGTTACCAAAGCCTTTATCACAAGGTTTCCGAGGAACGTGATCAAGCAATTAGCGACGCCCTCACCAGCACCCGCAAAGAACGCGATCAGCTCATGGCGCAAGCTCGTAAAGCCATGGAAAGCGAACAGCAACAATGGCGCAGTCAAATGGATGCGGAGCGCCAAGACTTTTTGCAACGCTTACATAGAGCCAGTGCTTTAACGCTCAGCGAAATGACTCGCAAAGTTCTGCGTGATCTGGCCGATCAAAGCCTAGAAAATGCCATTGCCCGCCATTTTTCGCACAAGTTAAATACTTTGACAGATGAATTGCGTGCAGCCGCTGGCTCTCATCATGAGGGGCACTTGATTACTCACGAGCCACTCAATGGTCAAACACAGTCTGAACTCAAAGCTCAACTCAATCAGCTGTTGCCCGGGTTGACATGGCAATTTACAACCGATGCAGAGCAAACCCCCGGCATCATTTTGCAAGTGGGTGGTGCACGAATCGACTGGACACTCGACAGTTACATGGATGAGTTCGACAAGATGATCGCCCAAAGCCATGTGGCCAATGTCACCGTACCCTCATCTGCGACGAATGAAGAAAACACATCTGATGATCGATGACAAACAAATCGCCTTTGATGAATGGCGAGACGCACTTTTAAAGACTCCCGCGCCTGAACCTGTCTTAACTGAAGCAGGCATCGTCACCGAAGTCGCCGATGGCGTCGCCATCGTGACCGGATTAGCACGTGCACTGGCGGATGAATTGCTGGTTTTTGCGGGTGGCACGCAAGGTATTGTGCTTGATCTTGAACCCGGACGTCTTGGGGTAATTTTGCTAGGTCCATCCCAGAGCATCCAAGTGGGTGAACATGTCTATCGCACCCAACAAGTCGTGAGCACACCTGTGGGTGAAGGTTTGCTGGGTCGTGTGGTCGATGCCCTCGGAAAACCGCTAGACGGACTTGGCCCAATTGTGCGCGTTATGCGCCAACCCGTCGAAGTCAATGCGCCTAGCGTGTTGGAACGCAAACCCGTCTCCAGACCCCTGGCAACAGGTATCAAAGCTGTGGATGCGGCGATCCCAATCGGATTGGGACAACGCCAGCTTATTATTGGCGACCGTCAGACGGGTAAAACATCGCTGGCAGTGGACACCATCCTCAATCAAAAGCATTCCGACATTATCAGTATTTACTGTGCCATCGGACAGCGGGGAGATGCTGTGGCACGCGTCATTCAAGCGTTGACTGATGCCGATGTCTTGTCTAAATGCATTGTCATCAATACTGGTGATGAAGAAGCGCCAGGTCTGGCGCACATTGCACCATATTGCGCGATGACGATGGCGGAATACTTTGCGGCGCAAGGCAAAGATGTCTTATTAGTGATCGATGATCTGACACACCATGCCCGTGCTTATCGGGAACTGTCTTTATTGTTGCGTCGCCCACCTGGTCGTGAGGCTTTTCCTGGCGATATTTTCTATGTTCACGCGCGTTTACTAGAGCGCTCAGGTCAGTGGAGTGACGCTCTGGGCGCAGGTTCCATCACCACCTTACCCATTGTTGAAACCGAAGCAGAAAACCTCTCTGCATATATTCCCACCAACCTAATTTCCATCACCGACGGCCAAGTCTATCTATCGCCTGCCCTGGTTCATAAAAATCAGTTTCCTGCCGTCGATTTAGGTTTATCTGTTTCCCGTGTGGGTGGTAAAGCACAAAACCGAAGCTTGCGTACTTTGTCTGGAAACCTGCGAGTCATGCTGGCTCAGTTCGAGGAATTAGAAGACTTTGCACGATTTGGAACCCGACTTGATGACAACGTGCGTGCCCGTTTGAAACGCGGTAACGCCGTGCGTCAGGCACTGCGTCAGGGCGAACGTGATCCCATGTCGACGCTAGAGCAGCTCATTGTGTTGCAGTCTGCCCTCGAAGGTCTCTTTGATGATTTGTCCGAATCTGAAATCATTGAAGCCATGAATACGATTCGTGCAGCCGCACGCCGTGAGCTTAAGACGTTGGGTAAAGAGGTTCGCGACAATGCGCAACTGTCTTCAGAGGCACAAGTCCTTTTGTTAGATGTGGCTCGCCAAGCGCTAGAAGGCGTGACACCCCCTGAAGATTTAAATTAAGAGGCTCATTGGTGTCTCAGAATCTGGAACAACTCACCCGGCAAGCGCAAGTCCTCAGTAGTATCCGAGGGATTGTGCGCACCATGAAAACGCTTGCAGCCATTAATGCACCACCTTATGAGCAAGCTGCCGTCTCGATTGAAGCGTTTCATGATGCCGTGCGTGCCGGATTACAGGCCTACGCGTGGTGTGCACCGACCCAACAACAAAACCGGGGTATCAACGCCCAGAGTCGTCACATCCTCGTGGCATTTGGTTCGGATCACGGGTTTTGTGGAAACTACAACGAGCTTGTGGCCAATCAGATTCAGGATTACCGCACGCAACGCGATGCAGACAATCTCAGTATCTTGTGTATCGGTGCCAAATTACAAAACGCTCTATATGAGCATCGCATTCCCATTTTGGAGCGCTTAACGCCACCGGCTTCAGTTGATGGTTTAGGGCGACTCGCCAGTGAAATCGTCACTCGTATTCAAGCACTCACCGCACAAACAGGGTTTGAAACTGCCACGGTGGATCTGATTTATACACACCGTATCGAACATGCCGGTCGTGAGCCGATTACGCAAGCTTTGCTGCCCCTCAATCCATCGTTGCTACAAGCCCCGCAGCGCTGGCCTTCACGCTCTTTACCCAAACTGGGTTTAACGCCACCCAAACTGCTCAGTGCTTTACTGCAAAACCATCTGTTTGCCAGTATCTTTCAGGCGGCAGCTCAAGCCATGGTCACAGAAAATGCAGCACGCTTGGCCATCATGCAGCAGGCTGAACAAAGTGTCGATGAACGACTTGAAGCCGTACAACGTGAGATTTCGAATCAACGTCAAGATGCCATTACTCAGGAACTGATGGATATCTTGATTGGTCATACGCCTGAATGAGAATGCTTCCAACAAAACCTGAATCAAGTCACTCAGAATTCTTTTCATGTAATACTGTGGTTAAGAACGGTTTCACTACATTGTGCCATAGACACTTTCCGAATCAATAAAGCGTCTATGGCGTTGAATCAGTCACGCATGGCTGATGAATTAAAACAAGGAGAGCACCAACATGACAGACAAATCCAAATGTCCCGTCACACACCTCACGACAGATTTTGGCGCACCCGTCGCCAACAACCGCGATAGCCTAACCGCTGGTCCACGTGGGCCTTTACTAGCACAAGACAATTGGTTGAACGAAAAACTGGCCAGTTTTGTGCGTGAAGTCATTCCTGAGCGTCGTATGCATGCCAAAGGTTCAGGCGCTTTCGGTACTTTTACCGTCACTCACGACATTACTCAATACACCTGTGCAGATATTTTTAGCAAAGTGGGTAAAAAGACTGAAATGTTTGCCCGCTTCACCACAGTCGCAGGCGAGCGTGGTGCAGCCGATGCAGAGCGCGACATCCGTGGTTTTGCGCTGAAGTTTTATACAGAACAAGGCAACTGGGACATGGTTGGCAACAACACACCCGTCTTTTTTATGCGTGATCCACGCCAGTTCCCAGATCTGAACAAAGCCGTCAAGCGTGATCCACACACTAACTTGCGCAACGCCACCAACAACTGGGACTTCTGGACGCTCGTGCCTGAATCCTTGCACCAAGTCACCATCACCATGAGCGACCGCGGCATTCCTGCCAGCTATCGCCACATGCACGGCTTTAGCTCCCATACGTATAGCTTCTGGAATAGCAAAGGCGAACGTTTCTGGGTCAAGATGCACTTTAAGACACAGCAAGGCATTCAGAATCTGACCGATCAAGAAGCCGCCAAGTTGATTGGCGAATGTCGTGAAAGCAGCCAACGCGACCTCTTTGATGCCATTGAGCGTGGCGACTATCCAAAATGGACCATGTATGTTCAGATCATGCCTGAACTCGAAGCTGAAAAAGTGCCTTACCACCCATTTGACCTGACCAAAGTCTGGCCACACAAAGACTATCCACTGATCGAAGTGGGTGAGTTTGAACTCAATCGCAATCCAGAAAACTTCTTCCTGGATGTCGAGCAATCTGCCTTCTCACCCAGCAACCTCGTACCAGGTATCGGTGTGAGTCCAGACCGCATGCTGCAAGCTCGTCTCTTTAACTATGCCGATGCACAACGCTACCGTTTGGGGACCAACTACCAGCAGATTCCAGTGAACAAAGCTCGCTGCCCGGTCTTTAGTAATCACCGTGACGGTTATGGTCGTGTGGATTCTAACTACGGTTCACGCCCACATTACGAGCCCAACAGCTTTAATCAGTGGCAAGCACAACCTGAATTTACTGAGCCACCCCTGCGTTTAAGTGGTGAAGCAAAACACTGGTCATTCGACAAAGAAGACAACAATTACTTCGATCAGCCCGGACAACTGTTTCGACTGATGACCCCGGAGCAGCAAGAAGCCTTGTTCGGTAATACCGCCCGTGCGATGGGTGATGCCGTGGAGTTTGTGAAATTCCGCCACATCCGTAACTGTCACGCAGCTGATCCAGCATACGGTGCAGGTGTCGCCAAAGCATTGGGCATTGATCTGGATAAAGCACTGGCTTCGAAGAAAGATGATCCTATGTTTGGTAATCCGTTGGTCGCACTCCCCGCCTAACGGATCACGCTGGGACTTGGTCATAGATCAAGTCCCAGTTGTACACATTACGCCTGTGAATGGCAGCTACAAATGAGCGCTCCAAATGGCGATTACATTAAATACCTAATTTCTGGAAAAAAATCTCACTGCGCTTCTTTGCATCTTGCAGCACCTTATCCCAACTGATCACTTCCACATAGAGATTAATATTCCCCACCCACTGAAACCAGCCAAGTCGGTCAGGCATGTGCGTAAAGTTTTTTTCACGATCAAGCCACGTTTCGGCTTTGCTTGTCAGATCACACACAACGTAGCCATAGATCGGTGTGTTGTCCGAAATTAAAATCTTGCGACCTTCGGGAGTCTTGTATTTGCCATCTCGAATATCGTTCACATAGCGCACGATTTGTTGGACAGGTTCTTCTCGAGAAGATGGATTCACAAAAGCATCACACTGCGGCTTTTTAAACTCGAAGATCGTCATGGGGTTACTGACTTCGTTATCACCTCGGAACAGAACCCGTTTGTTATAGACCAGCAGATCTGGGCGATCAGTATTCGCACCGTTAAGTGGCCGATCAGAGCAAACATACGTTGTGAGATTTAGACGCTCATCAATAATCCAGAGGTTGTGATCCTGAAATGACGTGTTATCGGTATCGCCTTTGAGTGGAAAAATAATATCATGCACCACCCCTTCGCAGGCGTACCTACCAGATTCATTTATTTGAAGGCTTTTACCAAAAATTTCTAACACTTGTCGGCGTAATGCAACGTAGTGAATCAGATCGTTTTTGCTGGTGTCAGACATCTTATTGACGATATCGACCACGCATGCTTGGGAGATCTCGAAATTCACCTGTGTCATGAGCTTCGCTACATCGCGTTTGATAGCAAGTTCTTGTGCAAACTTCTCTTTTTGCAATCTGGTTTCAATCTCTTCGGGACTTGGATCATAAGGCATCAAGCTCAGATCAATCTTTCCGATGATGGTTTTGTGCCACGGCGCATACTCGTCGACATAAGACTGCACACGCTCTACTTTTTTCGCCTGTCGTACCGTAATGTCGACCCCCATCGCTTCACGAGCGATCGCAGCTGCTTTTTGTTCAATCTGAGCCTGCCCGATCCCGAGTAGAAGGTCATTTTCCATCTGAAACTCGAAACCACCGCGCTCCAATGAAACGTTGTTATCAAGATAAGAACCAAAAACATACGCTTTGACGATGTAATTGCGTACAGCCTCTATTTCGTTGTTGTGATCGTTTTCAAAAAACTCATCGACAAACTCTGGAATATATTTGTGAATTACTGATCCAGCGACTTCGCGCTTGTGTGCAACAAGGCTAATTCGGCTTTTTTGGTTTCGCGGTGAATAGAACTTAAAGACTCGCACCAAAAAAGTCTCTTGCGTATCTAACGCCTTGAGCGTAAAGGAATTGCGACCAATATCAAACTCTTGAATGACTGCTGACAGTTCGTTATTCACAAAATTATTCAAACAAATCGTGTCATGCCCATCTTGCTCAGAGAGAATAATTTCTGGCAAATGTAATTGTGTGTGATGAAATAAGGCAATAACCGTTCCACGAGACTGCGAGCGATGGTCGCTAACTTCTTGTCAAAGACTCGTCCCGTCTTTAAACTCTCGAGCGTGACCACCGTTCCTGTCTCCTGCTTATCGCTTAAGGTGACTTTTTCAGCGACGATGATCTCGTGCGTTTTTCCCATTGAAAAGCACCGATCTTTGAAGACATCACTATCCCGATATACGCTCTGAACATACACATTGTTGAAATATTTCAGACCAGTAAAACGACCAAACCCTTTACCACCTTCAGTAATTTTTAAATCGGTATAGAGCGTATCGAATGAGTTTCGCTGCGTATCATTAAAACCAATGCCGTTATCTATAATCTCGAAACCTGTGACCTGCGGCAAGCCTGTATCCAACTTAGTTTGAGTACTACGTCGCACACGAATCTGTATTTTTCCATCATGGCGTGCTGTCGCATCAATTGCCTGAATTGCATTCACAATCATCTCGACAACTGGCGTATATACGGTCGTGTTCGCTCGAATATTTTCGACAACACGCTTGATATTGATATGACTCAGGTCTATGTTGACACACAGGGCATCAAACTTGGCTTTCAAAGTTCTTGGTGGCACATGCACACCATCGCAGCAGCCTGATCGTGGCCGGGTCACCATTTCGAACACTATTTCCTGTCGGCGATCTGGTCAGCTTTTTGTGTATCAACACCCGAATTGCACAATTCTAACACTCGCACAAAAGAATCTCTTAGCTCTCATATTGAAACTTTAACCTCCCCAGCTCATCAAATCCAATCTGTAGGGCATAAAAACAATGAGGTATAAAAAATCCCGCTATCTTTAGAATCGATTAAAGCTCGACTTTAGAGACAGCGGGAATACTGTGGTTTTCACCAGAGCCTCGAGAGAGGTAAAACGAACAAAAGAGACACTTCTTGCAGCGCTTTAAACCCTTAAATGCTTTAAGCTTGTGCTTGCACCAGTGTCGAATCAAATCCGATATCGGACAGTGCTTGCGTCACGACATCAGGACCTTGGGTATCCAACCCCTCAATTTGCACCACGCGATCAGTCAGATCACACACCACATTCGCATCGGGCGACAGGGTGTGCACAGCTTTGGTGATGCTGGAGACACAATGATTACAACTCATATCTGGAACGTGAAATTTCATATGGATTCTCCGTTGAAATAAAACTTAAATAATGTTCGTTGTCGAAATGACGTAAAAATCACTGCAACGTCTTGCGCCGACATCATGTCTGCATCATAGCAACACTTTATATTTTAATAAGACAACTGCACATTTTTAGTCAGAAATTAACCAAAAATAGTAAATCAACCCGCGCAAACAGACGGATGTTCATGAAGACAGTCATTCGCTCCACCCAGTTGTGTGACCGAGTAGTCTACAATCATAAGACCCGTGGCAAAACGTCCACATACGATCAACAGTTTTTTCGTCGAATACACAATAATGGCTGTTTTTACTCCTGTTAGCGAGGCCGACGCCCGCGAACTTTTGTCTCACTATGATCTCGGAGAACTGATCAGTCTCACAGGCATTTCAGCCGGCATTGAAAACTCCAACTTTTTTCTGAATACAACCCAGGGAAATTTTGTACTCACGCTCTTTGAAGTGCTGACGTTTGAGCAATTGCCGTTTTATGTCGAACTGATGTTTCATTTGGCCAATCATGGTGTGGCGGTACCTATGCCACAAACCCGTCACGATGACAAACGTCTAGGCATGCTCAATGGCAAACCTTGCATCATTGCGACTCGATTACCCGGCCAATGGGTGGCTGCACCAACTGCTCAACATTGTGAAATTGCCGCTTATACGCAAGCCCGTATCCATCTCGCCGCAAAAGACTTCACCATTCATCAGCCTAATTTGCGCGGATTACCTTGGTGGGAAGAAACCGTCCCAAAAGTGTTGCCTTTCTTAAATGATGCGCAACGCACACTATTAGAGAACACATTGGCTGAGCAAATTCGCCTGACACAAAACGGGGCCTATGCCGATTTACCCAGCGGCCCAGCACATTGTGATTTCTTTCGAGACAACGTGCTTTTTACAGGGACTGAAACAGAGCCTGTCATGGGCGGCGTCATTGATTTTTATTTTGCGGGTGTCGACACATGGTTGTTTGACGTCGCAGTGGCTGTGAATGACTGGTGCATTGATCTGAAAACAGGTGTTTTGGATCCTATTCGTGTTCATGCCTGGTTGCGCGGCTATAAGAAATTACGTCCATTCACAACGCAAGAAGCAACCCTGTGGCCTTCCGTCTTACAAGCAGCCGCACTGAGATTTTGGATTTCACGCCTGAATGATTTTCATTTTCCGCGTGAAGCACAATCACTCAAGCCACACGACCCCACGCATTTCGAGCGAATCTTGCACGAACGCGTGCATGGCGTCATTGAACCCTTGCTAGAGGCGAACTGATGCAAGCTCAACGACTACCGATACTAGCTGGCTGGCAATGGATCCGCATGGGTTGGATTCTGTTTCGCACGCAGCCAGCTGTGTTATTCACATGGACCATGATGATCAGCTTGGGATTAATCCTAGCCATGCTGATTGCCCCGATTGGACCCATGATTTTTATCACGCTGGTTCCAACGATCACTTTTTTGACTTTGACCGCCTGTCGTCGCATTCACAATGGCGAACGTCCAGTCTTTTCTGAATGGTTCAAACCTCTTAAAGAGAAAGCATTGTTTGGCAAACTACTTCGTTTAGGTGGTTTGTACATGGCCATTAGTTTGCTCGCAGCATTGGTGGCGTTCTTGCCATTTCATACTGAGCTCTCGATGGCTTTGCAATCCTTAGATGAGGCTCAAGATCTAACTCAGTTTAGCCAGATTCTGAATAAACCCGTGATGATCTTTACGGTGCTGTATTTCATTTTGGCTGCCTTGTTTTGGTACGCCCCTGTCCTTGTGGGTTGGCACGGAATTGCAGTGACTCGCTCATTGTTTTATAGCGCAGTGGCTTGCTGGCGCAACAAATGGTCATTGGCGCTATACGCGCTCATCTGGTTTGGAATTTTCAATGCAGTCGATGTCATTTTTGGTGTCATCGCCAATCTGGTGTCACTGCAAGTCGCTGCTGTCTTACAGGTACCCGCCAACTTGTTTGTTGCCAGCGTGCTGTACTGCAGTTTCTATCCGACTTACATCACAGTTTTTCGAAGCATTCGCAAACAAGACATTGACAACGAAAACGATGAATAACCTCCACTCTAATCTGCCTTAAATGAGTTCAGGCTGGAACTTACCGCTTCACAGTTAAGAGCGTGATACGTAGTTAGCGCCTCACGGCAAACTCACAACTCCGCTGATGATTGCGGTTTGGTTCTTGCTTTATTCTGCTCGAAAACAGTTTCTGCCTCGACTTTTGACCCCCACCTAAACCATAGGATTTCAGGTGGGGGTGTGCGCAGAAAACTTAATTAATTAATTTTGACACCTGCTGCATCTGCAACTTCTTTCCAAGTTTGGAGTTCTTTTTTAACAAACTCCGTAAATTCCTCTTTGGACATATTTCCGGGTGTCGATGCTCGGCTTTCAAACTGGGCAATGACTTCCGGATCTTTCAAAGCCTCAAGTGTTTCTTTTGCGATGAGGTCAATGATTGGCTCGGGTGTTCCTTTGGGAACCATCAGACCATTCCAAGAAGACACATTAAAGTCAGCCACACCAGCCTCAGCCATAGTGGGCACATCTGGCAAGTCTTTTAAGCGCTCTGGTGCGGCAACAGCCAAGGGTCGCACAAGCCCTGCACGAATTTGAGGCATCGTATTGGTTGCTGTTTTAAATCCACCCATCACAACACCGGCCAATACGTCTTGCATGGCTGGACCGCCGCCCTTATAAGGCACGTGCAAATAATCAATGCCTGTGCGCAACTTAAATAACTCAGAAGCCAAATGGGGTGAACCACCTGTTCCAGATGATGCCAGCGACAATTCGCCAGGATGTGCTTTCGCCCACTCAATCAATTCCTGCACGCTGTGAATGGGCACATCTTTGTTGACAACGAGTACGCTTGGAGAGGTCATCGTCATGGTGACAAAATCAAAATCTTTCAGCGTGTCATAGGGTAGTTTTTCATAAATGGCGGGGCCAATAGCCTGTGCCACAGTTGCCATTAGGAGTGTATAGCCATCCGGTTTTGAACGAGCCGCTTCTCCGGTTCCGATATTAGTTCCACCACCAGGTTTATTATCAATCACAACAGGCTGACCTAAACGCTCCTGCAATTTAGCACCCACCAAACGGGCAACGATATCGGTTGCGCCACCGGGGGCATACGCCACGATCATATGTACTGGACGTTCTGGATACTTGCCCACATCTGCTTTTTGAGCATTTGCTGTCGTTAATACACCTGCCATCGTCATAGCGACGCTGACACCGGTCAGTGCACGGACGGTTTTTTTCATAAGTGTTGTCATTACTATCTCCTACTTATTACGTAAAACGTTTAAAAACATAGGCTGATTGCCTATTACTTTCACCGCATGCTACATTCAGCGCATCACTGCGCCTAACAGTATTCGAGATGCGCTGTTACAGAACAAAAAAACCAAACAATGTATGGTTAGCCTCTTTCAACTCCAACCTCAAAAGCCACGTCGTTCACCAGAAAACCGTTCTTTAAAACGGGGCATTCAAATTCTGCGTGCATTTAATCCTGGTTGTGAATTTTTAGGAAATAGTGAACTCGCTGAAATAACCGGACTATCAAAACCGACCATATCCCGACTCACACAAACATTGGTCACAACCGGCATGTTGGAGTTCGATCCTTCGCAACGAGCTTACCGACTTTCGCCTGCTGTTTTAGGTCTCGCACACACCATGTGGACAGGATCCACTTTACTAACAATTGCCACACCTTTAATGACGAAATGGTCTGACACCCACCATTTGAATGTCGGTTTGGCCACAGCAGATGGTAGCGAGATGATTTACCTTGATTCAATTCGGTATCTTCCGGAAATCAGTCACCGCCGCATCGTTCGTGGTCAAAAGATCCCGATGCCCACCACGTCTTTGGGTCAAGCTTATTTAGCCGTTCTCGACAACACACAAAGAGACAACCTCATACAGCTTTTTCAAAAACGTTGGATGAACAAATGGTCTGAAATTTCCAAATGCCTCAATGACGCCATCGAAAAAGTTCAATCAGAAGGTTATTGTTACGCCAACTGGCTTCCTGGTGTGGTCGCCGTTTCGACACCAATTCTCATTAATCAAAGTATTTACGCATTGAATTGCAGCACAACGATCAATGAGCCCATTAATTTTGAAGCACTAAGTTTTCATAAACCATTATTAACACTTCGAAACCAGATCATTGCAAGCGTTCAACAAGAGATCAAAAACAAGCCTAAATTCATGCCACCCTATTAACGCCCCTTAAATTCTGGTGATCTTTTTTCACGAAATGACGCAACACCCTCTTGAAAATCCTCTGTGGTTCTCATCAGAGGTTGAATAAAAGCCTCGTAATTTAGAAAACTGTCCAAAGCGGGTTCTTGTGACCATTGCAATAGTTTCTTAGACATCGCAACTGACAGGGTTGGCATCGCCGCATACTTTTCTGCCAAAGCATCTACACTTTGTTTTAACAATGCTTCAGGCACCACCTCAGTCACCAAGTCCAAAGCCAGTGCCTCCTGCGCACCCACGAACCGACCCGAGTACAACAGATCACGAGCTTTCATCGGTGAAACAGCACGACTCAGCATATACGCACTGCCCGTATCGGGTGCTAGGCCACGGCGACTAAAAATAGTCGAGAACCGTGCACTTTCACTCGCAATCACAAAGTCGCACGCCAAAACAAGTGAAAAACCCATACCAACAGCAGCACCCTGTACAGCAGCAATGACAGGTTTCTCTAAGCGATAAAGACTTTTAATCAAACCATGGCTGTGGAGCAAAATCCGTTTACGATCATCAAAACTACTGAGTTTGCCCATTTGACTCACATCACCACCAGCACAGAAGGTATCCCCCGCCGCTTCCAAAACAACAGCTCGCACGGATGTATCTTCATTGACCTGATCAAAAAGCCTGATCAACTCTGAACGCATGGTCGCGCTCACTGTATTTTTTTGTTCTGGACGATTTAGCGTAATGCGTGCAATGGCATCTGTCTGACTGTAAATAACCTCTGACATGTCTCCCCTCTTTCTTTTAGACTCAACATTATTTCAACAAAACCAAGCCATCGGCTGCAAACACGCCTTGACCCTGCGGCAGCACGAACAACGGATTAATTTCAGCCTCAAGCAATCGATCATCGAACTGCGCCACAAAAACTGAAAAATCAACGATGACCTGTGTCAGTGCGTCAATATCGACACCAACCTGATTTCTGTATCCTTGGAGCAAAGGCCAAATCGTGAGCTTTTTGAGCATAACTAAAGCTTGCGATTGGGTCAGAGCCTGTAGCTGACCGTTCTGATGGCGATTTAAAACTCGCATCGCTGTATCGTTAAAAAGCTCTGCAGTTACCCCACCCATGCCAACTAAAACCACAGTGCCTAAAGGCTCACGGTAGGAGCCTAAGATGATCTCTACGCCAGCATCGATCATTTTTTGCACAAGAAACTGCTGTGCATTTTTTGGAGTGTTCTTCTCCAAAGTGCTTGCCATTCGAGTATACGAATCCTGCATTTTTTCTGGAACGATCCCGACCTCGACGCCCCCAATTTCACTTTTGTGGGCCACTTGTGAAGACAACACTTTCAAAACAACCCGAGGTCCTAGCGCATGTGCCGCCTCGATGGCTTGTTCCACATTCGAGACAATACGCTCGGGTACAGCGGGGATTCCAAACTGGCTAAACAGGGACTTAGATTGCGCCTCATCCAAAAGTCCTGATACTGCATATTCATCTGTAAGGTTTTGGTGTACGACTGGCTGCGATTCATCCGACGGTGTTGTCTGATGTGCTTTCCAAAGTGCCTGCAATGCCACAGCGCAACCAAATGCCGTCGTAAACGCGGGCACACCCATGTTGGTCAAACGTCGTGCGATATCCGGTGCATGCGGACTGACATAGGCCATAACCGGCTTATCGGATTCAGGCAAGCAGGCACCTATCGCATCAACCATCAAATCAGGCATGGTCAAGCCCGATGCGCCGACAATAATGACCAAAGCATCATAAGACGAACTCTGTAACAAGGTTTGAATCGTATTTCGTAAAAGCGTGGGTTTTAAACCAGCCAACGTGACATCAATCGGATTGCGATCCAAAACGGTTTCCGGACCGATCTGCAAACTGCGCAAACGAATAGATGTTTCCTCCTCAGGTGCTGGGGTGCTTAAACCTAGGACACCCAGTTCATCAGACACCAATGTGCCGGCACCACCAGTTGAGGTCAAAATTGCGACACGGTTACCCGCCATGTTCCGGGTGGTCGCAAGTGCTGCGCTCACACCCAGCAAATCATCAATATCATTGACGCGAATGACACCAATCTGCTCAAAAAACACATCATAGAGACGATCACTGCCCGCCATCGCACCCGTATGCGAAACCGCTGCCTGCGCACCAGCTTCTGAACGGCCAATCTTAAAGACCACAACGGGTTTACCATTCGCTTGTGCTTTTTCACAGGCGCGCCTGAACTTATCAGGATGACGGATTGCTTCAATGTAGAGCGCAATGACTTTCGTATTCGGATCTTGAGCCAAGTACTCAATAAAATCAGAGAGTTCTAAATCAGCCTCGTTACCAGACGAGACCAACGTCGACAAACCAATTCCGCGTGCCACGGCTCTCGATAGCAACGCACCAACGATGCCACCACTTTGAGAAACCACACCGATTTGACCTTTGGGAAACTCGCTCAGTGCCAATGCACCTGAGGGGGACAGCACAATATCTTGTGTCAAGTTGATCAAGCCAATGGTGTTGGGTCCAAGGATACGCATTTCACCCGCAGCCTCGAGTAATTCCGTCTGTCTCTGTGCGCCAATTTCACCCGTTTCTGCATACCCGCTACCTAACACAATAGCGGCTGCACAACCCTTTTTTGCAAGATCCCGTAAAGCTTGAGGAACTCCATCCACCCCCAATAAAACGATCGCAACGTCCGGTGTCACAGGCAAAGATTCAATATCCGGATAACACGGCAAACCACCAATTTGGCTTGCACGTGGATTAATTGGCATGATCGTTCCTGAAAAACCATGTTGTTGAAGATAATAAACAGGTCTTCCCGATATCTTTTTGGGATCACTTGAAGCACCCACAACGGCGACATGTTTGGGGTTAATTAACTTCTGAATCGAATTCATTCGAGGTGGTTCCTATACGTGTTCACAAGCTTATTTGGCTTTGATATTGTTTTGTTTGATGAGATCGCCCCAACGTTTTTCTTCAGAACTGACATACTCGCCGAGTTCTTGTGGAGTGCTTGCCACCACTTTTAGACCTTCTGATTGCAAGCGGCCTGAAAAGTCTGGCGAGTGGGCCGCTTTGACGGCTGCTTCGTTCAAACGCATCACAACGTTCTTGGGCGTTGCGGCCGGAACATGGAGCCCATACCAGCTATCGACGCGGTAATTCGGCACAACATCGCCAATCGGACGCACATCCGGAAATGCAGCCGAGGGCTCAGCTGTTGTCACACCCAGAAAGCGCAACTTTCCACCATTTGCAAAGTTGGAAGCAGTGGCCGCTGTCGCAAACATCATATCCACATGGCCTCCTAAAAGATCAGTCATGGCGGGACCCGCACCGCGATACGGCACATGCACCAAATTCACATTAGCTAAATTTGCGAACATTTCCCCTGCCAGATGCGCCGATGTACCAACACCTTGCGAGGCATACGTTAGTTTTTCAGGTTCTTTTTTGGCAGCTTCTAAGAGTGCTTCCAATGACTCGTAAGGACTGTTTTCATTAACGACAAGTACGTTCGGTCCACGAGCGATCAACATCACCGGTGCCAGGGCATCGTTACTGCCATAAGGCAAACTCTCTTGTAAAGAAGGGTTCACCGCGTGTGCAAAAGAAGAGACCACCACAGTATGGCCATCGGGCGCACTGCGCGCTACCTCATTGGTCGCGATCATCGTGCCACCACCTGGTTTGTTTTCGACAACAACGGGTTGGCCGAGTTCTTTCGCCATCTCTTGCCCCAAACCACGGGCGATCATGTCGGTTCCACCGCCCGGTGAAAACGGTACAAAAAGCTTCACAGGCTTATTCGGAAAGTCGGCTAACGCACTGCCCATGCCTGCACAAGACAATGTTAAAACGAGGACCGTGCATTTCACCGACTGAATTAAAAAATGTCGCACCATGATGTCTCTCCATTCTTTTTTAAATTGACCAATCTTTACTTTGAAAGATTCGTTTTATTCTAGATGGATTTTTATTTGAGAATCATTTTCAATTTCATTAGTTGAAATTATAAGTAAATCTTGCCTAAACAAAAATGACACACAAGGTACTGACAACTCACCAAACTCGCTCGCTAAATCTAGTGCACAACTAAACGGTGGATAAAGACAACGCTTTGCTCAATCGTTGCTTCTGAAACTCCAAGGCCTCATCGTTTGTTGTAGCCACCATTTCCACCACCGAATGGGCTTTGAAGCACCAGCGGATTTGGTTGGGCACCACATTGGGTTCTGAGTGAACAATCTGCCCTTGTCTATCCAAAAAGTGCAATGACAGCGCAAAACGCATCCCAAAGGTATGCACGATGCAGCACGGCTTAATCCACAACGCCTGATTCGGATCTAAACCATCGTGCTGTAAAAGCCCAATCAACCGATCCCACCATCGGGCTGTTTGTTTCAGTTGCAACGGTTCAGACGAAGATGCCTCTACGGAAGCATTATTTGGCTGATCATTTGTCGACGAAACTTCAAAGGATTTCATTCACACCTACCCAGATAGAAAAAGCCAGCACCAGAAAAGTACTGGGAAAGAAACACAAGATCAGTGGCAGCAACATTTTCATTGGCGCTTGTGCAGCCCGTCGTTCGGCACTCAACAACTGCTCTGTGCGCAGCTGTTTAGCTTGTGATTGCAATCCGGGTGCTAAGGCAGCTCCGGTTTTTTCTGCTTGAATCATGGCCACACATAAACGCTGCAACGACATTTGTTCACTCTTATGCAACAAGCGCGTTAACGCTTGGGTACGTGTACTGCCGGCACGCACATCAAACAACCAGTCTCGCCATAAAACACGCAACGGACCGTCATTCATGTAGCGCAACACCACGAGAAGCGCATTGTTAAAGCTCATCCCTGCAAACAAACACAAGCACAACAAATCTAAAAAACCAGGTAAATGATTGCCAATGTGACTGCTATAGGTGTGTCGTTTTTGTTGTATCCACTGCCCAATCAGAGCAAGCCCAACGAACGCTGCACATCCGGCAAAAAGAAACGAACCCGTCACGAGGAGCGTGCAGGTTGCACAACCCGTTGAGACGGCCAACCTCAACAACAACAAATCACTCACCTGCCAGCGAAACAAGCCAGCATGCTGCAACTTACGCTCGAGATGCATCCGTTGAGACCAGCTTGTAAACCTCAGCAACCGATCTCTAAAGCGCACTTTAGTCACAGACGTTGCACTTCCCTGCACGGCCACCCGTGAGGACAGATCCTCACTTCCTGAGGCCTTGTCTTTCATCGACAAAAGTGCAATCCACAACCACGCCACACCCACACCGGCAGTCAGCGCCAACACCCAAGGAAAGTAAGCCTCCAGAAGATTCATCGTGTCAAATCCAGCCGCTGCGTTTAACCATGGGCCACCGCCTTAGCAATTCGGCGCAACCAATACAAACCAAGCCCTTCCAAACCAAATAAGACTCCGAGCAACAGATGCCCCATAGAAGTATCCATCACAGCAGGCCAAAACTTGTCATCCATTTGTCCCAACACCACCATCAAGCCGATGGGCAAACAACCCATCACCCACGCCTGCATCCAACCCTGAGCCATTAATGCTCGCGCGCGTTGTTGAACTTGAAACGAAGACACTAGGCTACTTGCGGTTTGTGCCAGCATATCGGCCATCGGACCTCCCGTCTGAATAGCTACCATGAGTGTTGCGCCCACGGCCCGCACACCATCGCAAGGCATTCTCACCATGAGATGCTGCAGTGCGTTTTCTAAACCCACACCCAGTCGAATTTCACGGGCGACCACGGAGAACTCTTGCGCCAGTGGAGTGGGTGCATACTGCACCAGCATTTGCAGGCCTGATACCAGACTCGTCCCAGCTGCCATGGACGAAGCCAGTGACTGCAAGGCATCAGGCAATTGATTTTCAAAGAGTTTCAAACGTCGAGTTTTGGCATACCGAATCAAGACGCTAGGCGTTGTCAGACAAATCGCGCTCAAGAACGTAGCAACAAACAATCCTGCACCAAACCAAATCGACAACAGAAAAACAGTCACCCCCAACCAGATCATCACTGGCCACAACAAACTGACATCGAGAAACAAATACAAATCTCGTAAACCATGACGCGCATCATGTGTGTAACGAGCTTGATAGCGTTGCATCGCCACCATGCAACTGCGTTGCAGACTCCAAGTGAGTAATCCCATGGAAACACCTGAGCCCGACAAAATGGCCATTCTGTACAGATCCATGTTCAGCCCATATCTATTTGGTCCGAAGGCATAAACCACTCAGGGTCAACTGGCACACCACGTTCACGCCAAGCTTCGGTAAAGGTTGCACTCACCCCCATCCAGCGCAACACGCGTTGACCTCGGTGATAACGCACGAGACTTTGCATCTGCACCGTCCCAGATTCCAACCCTGTGATTTCATCGACAGCCATTAAACGCCTTGTCCCGTCGGGCAAACGTGCAATTTGAACAATCAGTTGCACGGAGCGTGAAATCAACTCTCGGATTGCTTGCAATGGCAACTGTGCAGAGGCCATCAGCACCATCGTTTCTAGACGAGAAACCGCATCACGGGGACTATTGGCATGTAGCGTACTTAATGAACCTTCATGACCAGTGTTCATCGCACTCAGCATGTCTAGTGCTTCAGCACCTCGACACTCCCCGACGATGATGCGGTCAGGCCGCATACGCAGTGCATTTTTCACCAAATCACGGATTGTGATGTCGCCTCGCCCTTCGGCATTGGCTGGTCGAGCTTCCAAACTCAACACATGGGGATGGCCAATTCGCAATTCTGCCGCATCCTCGATCGTGATCAAGCGCTCATCCGATGGAATCTGACTCGCCAAGATATTGAGCAACGTGGTTTTACCGGACCCCGTTCCACCTGAAATCAGCAAACTCACCTTCTGCTCAATGCAACGACATAAAAATGCAGCCACGCAGGGTGTAATACATTCTCGCGCCTGCAAATCCTTCAGACTCAGTGGGTGAGCTGGAAACTTTCGGATGGTTACACAAGAACCCGACACACTAATCGGTGACAGCACTGCATTCACACGAGACCCATCAGGCAACCGAGCATCCACCATGGGACTGGCGTCATCAATGCGTCGCCCAATCGGAAAAATAATACGCTCAATCACAGAACGCACAGCCGCTTCACTTGAAAACACGGCATTGTGTAAACGCAGCTTGCCTTGCGATTCCACAAAAATCCGGTCATGTCGATTCACCATGATTTCACTAATCTCTGGGCTTTCCAATAAAGTTTGTAAAGGCCCATAACCCACGGCATCTGACACCACGGCACTGACCATCTGATCCTGACGCTGTGGACTGAGATCAAACGCATGCTGTGCGATCAAATCACGGACCAAACCTTCACAACGCTCCCGCAACACATCGTCTGGCAAATTGGCCAAGTCATGTTTACGCACATCCATCTGACGAACTAAGTTGGCGTGCAACATGGCTCTGAGTGACAAATCCGTATTCTGCCCATGTGATCCTTGCGAGCTTGACGAACCATCGCCTTCTTCAGTCGCAGATTCAAAGGAGGGTGTTTGACCAACTGCATGTATACGCATGCGGCAAGGCCCAAACACCACATCATCTGTGGGTAGCAGGGGGAAATGCTGTGCCACACGCACGCCATTAACTCTTGTCCCACCCAAACGTCCCAGATCTTCGATCTGTAAGAAATCACCTAAAAGCTGAATCTTGAGATGTTGACGCCCTACTCGCCAATGAATCACCCTTAAAGTGCAGCTGGGGTCGCGACCAATTGTGCAAGGCAGTTGTGCACGTTCAATCACCTGTGTGCCATCTTCAAAATCAAGATGCAATTCAATGGATGTGCAAGACGTCGTCATTGTGGAGGTGCCGCAGTATGTTGCCATTGAGAAGGCAGTGTCAAAGGGGTAAACATTTCCCAGCCATTGCTTTCATCTGGATCGTATCGATCTGAGCCACTCGAGCGATCCAGAGACTGTGTGAGACGCCGTTGTTCAAATACGGCTGCATCCGCATAGGCACGTGCCTTACGAACCTGATCCTGCATCAATGGTTTTTGTGCATTCATAATCACGGGGGTCACTAAAATAACTAACTCCGTATGGTTCGACTGCTGTTGTTCCACGCCCGTCAGCTTGTCAAAAAACGCATGCTTCTTGGTTGGTGCACCCTGATAACCCATCGCATGTTCGCTTGACATAAAACCTGCGAGCACCACTGTCTCACCAGCACGCGCACTAAATTCTGTACTGGTTTTACGCATCCGCATGGCAGGTCCGGCAGCCGTCGTGATCGACGGGTCCACTGAACTCACCTCCACTTCCACATTGGCCACAATGCGTTCATCGAGCCCGATTTCCGGTGTGACGCTCAACGCCACCCCGTACTTTTTAAATTCTGTGTGGCCTCTACCTTTTTCATCGGTCATGGCATAAGGCACTTCACCACCTGCTAGAAACGTGGCCGCTTTACCCGTTCGGGTCGTTAATTGTGGTTGCGCCAGTAAAACCGCCTCACCCCGATCGGCCATGCTTTGTAAACGCGCCTGAATGGAACTTCCAAGACCCAACCACCCAACCGCTTGAGCACCACCCGACAGAATGCTGTCAACCCCATCGGCAAGTATTTGACCCGCATGCCAGGACACTCCAGTATCTAGCCCTGTGGTTTCACCCGACTGCCAACGAATTCCAAGCTCTTGAAGACGATGCCGGGGCAATTCAATCACCTGCACATCCATCATGACCATCGGGTCCCAGTTCATACTCGGTGTCATATCCAACACTTCCGGATAACGCCCCAGAATCCGCCCAATGCGTGCTCGCTGTGAACTACTCAGCGTCTCAGCTTCCAACACAATATGCTGACCTGAGCTACGAACCTTGACTGGTGAATTGTCACCGAGTAAGAATTGAATCTCCTCAAGAACTTGCTCTCGTCCTGCAGGCCGAACCTCGACTTGAAATGAACGTCGATGTCCCTTGTCATCCCAGACATCCACCGTAGTCGTGCCTGCCTGTTTGCCAAACAAAATCACTTCAGACGCATTGGCTGCATTGGCCTGCAACGTATGACTATTCCCTACAGCCACCTGACGAGCGTCGGCCAGTGTCAGAATGTGCGCATGCCCAACCTCCAGCACAATCGATGTTTGCTTCAACCCCACACTCAATTCAGACTTTGCAGAACGTGCAGTATGGGGTGGCGTACGGGCTGCAGCGTGTTGTGTGGTACCAGATGTGATCGGCGTAGAGACTGCCTGGGTCTGATTGATCAATTGCCCAGTCGATGCCGCTAGTGACAGCTCCGAAACACCAATCATCAAACAACCAACCACGCCCAACAAAACAGATTTTCGTAAAGCGGACACTCTGTACTCAAAAATCAGGCAACGCCTTTGAATCATGGTTGCGGCTGCCTTGGTCCAGTCGCCATATCCGCATAGATAATATCTGGCATACGGATTTGCTCAAATGAATCTTCAATCCCGGCATAACCTGCGAGATGATTGGCTTCAGGCACCACATTAGACTTGTGCTGCTGAACTGACATCTGAACCGCCGTTAACACCCCATCATGTTGCGCAGCAATCAACTTAGCAGCCTGTTGCGGCGACACACTGAGTGTCAGCACATCTTGTCCAGTAGCGCTTTGTTCGGTTCCACTCACACTGACAATTTTGAGCACCTCAATCGCACTCACAAGCAACGAAGTAATCCGACGCCCTTTGTGATCAAATGTGACATATAAATCAATCAGTTCACCGGGTTTTAATAAACCAGTGCTCGAGCTAATTTGCTCAACGGGCAAGGTAACCGCCCGTCGATCAGGTCCAAGCTGTTCAAGATACGCATGAGGATCGACGGCTTTTAAAACCGATCGATTCAATGGGGCACCCGCTGTGAGCTCGGTAGTCAGAGACAAACCAAGTACTTGATCCACATCATCTGGGCTTAAAGAATCCGGACCAAACCAAGATTCAGGCAATGCACGAATCGCCAAATGCTCCATGTCAATCACCGTGGCAGCAGGCAGCGTCTGGTTCACAACCAATTGTTCTCGCAGCACCTGTTCTTTTTCAGTCTCTGACGAACTGTGATTCGTCAAATACTGGTTGACGGCATAAATCGTCACCACAGCCAAAATGATAGGCGCTGCGAGCTTCGTCGCCCAGCGCTTAAATCCTGCAAACCCTTTTCGTTTGTAGGCTTGCGTACCAGTCGGTTTAGGTGTTGGAGTTTTCATAGAAAAATATGTCTTTATTTGTCCGTTGAAAATAAATCCCAATCATCCAAAAGTTGCGTCATCGCAGAAAAGCCTTGGCTGAGCTCACCCAATGGGGTCTTAAACGTTTCAGGCCCATGGTTTTCCATTTTGGTAATTTCACGATCGACCTCGAACAAAAGGTCTTCTATCTGGGCACGACCCTCTTCGTCATTTATCTGTGCTAAACCACTTTGAAGATTTTGGCGATAATGGCGCATAGTGGACAAAATCACAGCCTTCGGAACTATTTGAGAACCTGGTGGCCAGTTCTGAATTTGCCACGACTCGGCTTGCGATCCACCCAACAAAGACACACCCGTTTCATCGAACATCACATCCGTCAGATCGGTTTGTGCACTCAAAAACTGTGTAAGCCACGCGCCCCAAGGACGATCTAAACAAAAGACTTGAAATGTCACACATAAATGACCCACGGCGGCCGCCGTCTTTGCTTGCAAACATGGCACAAGCCCACCATGTCGCAATAGATTCGCAAAATCGCTCGCCTCGCACGTTCGACTGATTTCTAAAGCCAACTCTCGATCAAACGACAATCGCTGCATGTCATGTTCAATCGCATAAGCAGGCGACAAACCAATCCAAGGCATTAGCAGCAACCACCACTTCAGATGCCAATGACGTTTTATCTGTCTGAAAGCATTCTCATCCACGTGTAAAAACATCGATTTCATCCATAGATTCAACTTCAAAATATTTCCCTAATAAAGTTTGTCGTTTTCCGAAACGTATTCAGCAAAAACCCTGGCTCTTCGTCATTGATGTCATGCCATTTAGACAACCAGTCTGATGGTGGACTCACTCGTCCCCAGAATGCATCCATAGACGTCAATTGAGCTTTAATTGAATTCGTTAATGCGCGACTTGGGGTAGCTGCGCTTTGCCAGAGAGTGTGCGCCTGATCAATTCGATCAATTGTCTCCACCGATTGCGCAACCTCACCTGTGCCACGCACATGCCAAGCTTGGTTTGCAAACGTCGAGTCAGACTGCACATGGATCCACTTGACGGGGCCATCTAGCAAAGGATCTGTCGACATTTGCCCACCTGCTAGTGCGACAACTGGCTGCTCAACCACTTCGGAAAACTCATTCCAGTGCACAGGCCGTGCACGGGAGCGCCGATTGTTCTGATGCGCAGGCATAAAACGCTTTTGCACACTGCTCACCAACCGATCAGCTCCCAAGCGTTGTGCACCACTAGTCCACTCGCTGAGTAAGGAACGCCCTTTGGCCAAACCATTCTGAATCGACCCAAGCTTAGGCAACTGAAGTTTGCGCCCCAATCCCAGCCAGTCTTGCGCACCCATGCTTTTAGGCTTATGTCCTAGAGAAACCGCTTTGGCAACTAAATGGCTGTGCAGTAAATCCTCATGCCACTGTAGTTGCAACCGTGCAGTCGTCGTGATACCAACCAAAAACGCGCCCGCCACCGCCAGCATCACCACCGCTTCTGCCAATGCTTGCCCTTGCTGTCGAACTAAAGTGTGCCTAAGCGGTGCTTTTTGAAGACTCTTCAAACCCATGAAAGCAACCCCGCTGCTCATGATTTAGTCCAACGAGCTGGTAACTTCTGAGATGTAGGTGCGGGTGCTTTTCGCGCATTCACAGGCGCACGTGTCTGCACATTCACACGAATGGGTGGTTGTGTTTTACGGATACTCTTTGGATCTGGGTTTGATGCTCGGTTTGGCACTCGATTTTCTGGAAAACGACGCATCTCACTCCCAAGTGCTGGACCTTCCAGACGATTACGAGTCTGGGTAAGTCCATTGCCGTGCGAGCGCAGAAAATCACTTTGAAATTTTCCGAACCAACCCTCTTCACGCACAGGTACTTGTTGAACCGTCCAAAACGGCTGCAAGAGTCCGGGTTTGAGACTTTGCGGTTTAACAAGACGATCGAGCGGATCAAAATGCACTTTGGCCGCTGCACTGGCTTTGAGTTTTTTAGGCCATGCATCGCGATTGACAGATAACAAACCTGGTTGGTTGGCCCGAATCCGTAAACTTGATCGCCCCATCGCAGACAACTGCAACCAAGTATTCACGGTCACAACTGGATCAAGTCCTTGAACATTTAAACCCCATGGCTTTAGATTTGCACGGCGTTTCCAACGGATAGGTTTTGCTAGGGCTTTTAATTCAGCCCAGGAATTACTCAGCGGATTGACAGGGCTCAAGAGCCCCCATCCCAGCGTCTTAGCCCATTTACGAAAAGTTGTGCCCTTTAAATTGTCCAACACTTCAAACGGCAGTGATTTTCTTTCCGATCGGTCTTTGAGTGTATTGACATCCACTTGTGCCCAGCCCATGGGATACTCCCTGTAATAACAAAGAGCCTCTATCACCAATGACTTGGCCTGATGAAAGGACATGTTGTCATTTGCTTCCCAATTGCCATCCACACTTAACAACGTATGACCTCCACGGGTCAGCGTGTGTTTCATCCATGGACAATTGGGATAGAACGGCTCGAAGGATGGTCGGATATTCCAGCGACTTTTCAGATAAGCATGTGCTTCCATCACGTTATCCATCCAGTTTTGCCTACGCTCACGATCATTAATCGGTCGCACAGATTTCAACAATCCGTCTGCGTTTTGAACCAGGACTGAAACCTGTGGATAAGCCCACTCACCCGCCGCTAGATTTCGTCGAACGATCTCTTGTGCCAATGCCTGAGATCGCACTTTAAAATGTTGATTCAACTTGGCTCTAGCGCGGCGCAAACGACCGGTCAGCATCTGATCGTGTTTTTCAAAAGCTTTTCGCAACTTGGAAATGATCTGTGGATTCGATCCCACACGCGTTGATTCATACATCGCCGCCGCAACCGGAAAAAAATTTGCCCCAATCAACCAGATTGGTGGATTATTAATCCGTGCCTGGCGACCCGTGGTCTCGCGCATTTGCCAGGCTGACGCCATGGTCATGAGATGCGCCATCGCCACCTGATGGGCCATTTCAGTTCGATTGAGCATGGCGTGTGCATTGAGTGTGCGTGCCTGTAGCTGCGCAACCCCGACCGCTGCTGCCACAGTGGCTTGATCGAGCGCTTGTTGCGCAAGAATGGTTTGCGACAACGATGCACGATGTTGCCAAGCCACAATCACGACGCCGAGCACAATCAGACCCAATATCATCACGGCACCCCGTTGTCCCGAGATATGACGTTTCTGAGCACATCGCTCCAAGGCACCCTGATTCGGGGCACATCGCTTTGGGACATACTGCACCGCTATCTCCCAAACCTCGCTTATTGGCCACGACCGCTGGATCCGTACGATTTGAGGGTTTTAAGATCTTTTTGTTTCATCGCCGTATTGGAGGCAGACTTGGCCGCTGAAACAGCTTGTGATGCACTTTCTCCTGCCAATTCTTTAGCCAGACCAGCGGTTTGTGAACGAATCACCTGACCAAACGACTGATACACCGCAATTGCCGCAACCGCAATCAACGCCACAATGATCAGATACTCAGTCATCGCCTGACCACGCTGTTTGCTCAATCTATACAGTGAAAGAGAATTCAGACGTCGACCTGTCTCGGGCCGTAGGACACGCTGGAATAATGGCAGGCGCGCTGGGCAGCGCAACACATTGAGTGGACGATGACGAACAGTTGAAGGAACGTCGGAAGGTATTAAAACCGATGACATATGAACACTCCCGTAAAAATGAAACAGAAGTGTGCATCGATTCAGAAATCGCCTCAATTCGGAGAAACCGACTTGGTATCTATCCGATTGGGGAAATGTGGGTAAAAATTAATCAGCAGACATATGGATAGGAATCGTGACCGGTCCGTCATTGATGAGCTCAATCTGCATATTGGCCGCAAATACGCCACTCTGTACATGAGGGTGCAACTGGGAAGCCCGTTGAACAAACCATTCGAACTGCGGCTTGGCTTGCTCAGGTGGCGCTGCTTGTGTAAAACTTGGTCGATTGCCGCGACTAACATCTGCAGCCAGCGTAAATTGCGAAACCAGTAATAAACCACCAGCAATGTCTTGGACGCTACGGTTCATTTTGCCGACATCATCTTCAAAAATACGTAGCTTAAGTAGCTTCTGCAACATGCGTTCCATCAGAGCTTGGGTATCACCTGGCTCTGCACACAGAAACACAAGCAATCCCTGACCGATTTCACCCACAATCTCACCATCTACCTGAACACTGGCTCGTTTAGTTCGTTGCACAATGGCACGCATGTCTGACTCCTCTTGTGGCATTCACTTCAAATATTAAAAGCGACCTCATAGGTCGCTTTTAAAGATCACTGGGATCAAGGTTACTAGCAGATTAAACCAACGTGCTTAAACAAGATCGCTATTGTGCAACTTAATCCAACGCACATAGCTGTCAACCCAGTTCTGTAAGAAATCTTTGCTACGCTCACCAGGTGTGTTGTCATCGTAGAACAAATCTTCCTGATACTGCAGGAAAGCTTCTGGATGTCCCATGGTGGGCATATTCAATGCGGCCATAATCGTGCGCATGTGCTGTTGTGCAACTGCTGTTCCGATGGCACCACCTGCCACACCAATCACACCAGCAGGCTTATCACGCCAGACACTTTCGCCCCAAGGACGTGAACCATGATCCAATGCGTTTTTCAGTACACCGGACAAAGAGCGGTTGTATTCTGGGGAGATCAATAGCACACCATCAGCCGCCTTAATTTGTGCACGTAAACGAGCCACAGGTTCTGCAGGTGTGTAATCGTCATCTTGGTTATACAGTGGCAAATCGCCGATTTCCACAAACTCACACTCAAACTCTTCGGGCATCATACCCATGAGAACACGGGCCAACTGGCGATTCCAGGATTCTTTTCTGAGGCTACCGACTAGAACAGCAATTTTATATTTTTTCATAAGATAGAACTCCATATTCCTTAATTCATTCAGATTGGTACGTAAGGCTAAGCACTCAAACTCAGTGACAGCCTCGCGTCCATTTCATTTTTTAAAGCTCAATAAATTCTGATTTGATGAATTCTATTGTGCCGCGCACAACGATGAACATGTGTGAACCACATTCAACAAATCATTCAAATAATTTGAACCATCTAGATTTACTTTTAATTTTTATGTTCAGTGGTATCAGACTGGGCAGCTTCATCCGATGTCTCAGAGAGTCGGTCAGGCCCAACACTCATATTCATGAGTGCAGCCCGTGTGACTGGTTTTTTCAGTTGCTCAAGCCACCATTGCAGTGCCCGACCATAAACCATGCCGGGTGTTTTACGCCAGGCATATAGCGCATTGACCATCGGCAGTTGACGCACAACATCGCGCGCAACCAATCGACCGACATTCAGATAAGGGCGTGCCATTTCTAATGGTAAGAACCCACATCCCAAACCACGAACGTGCGCTTGTAGTTTGGTTTCCATATTCGTGACCGTAAAAACATTCTGTGATTGCAAAACGCCCACGCTCATGGCTGGCCCTTGCTGTACGGAGTCGGCAGCAACAACTGTTCGGTGGTGTCGAATAACGTCGTCGGTAATGGGCTCAGGTGCACTCGCTAGAGGATGGTGAGGTGCAACCGCAAACACAAAACGTTGCGTTCCCAGCTCTCGACTTTCCAGTCCGGAAATCGTCGACACATCAGACACGATCCCAATCGCTAAATCTGCCCGACCGTGCGTCAATGTTTCCAGCGTTCCTGACAAAGTTTCTGAACGAATCCTCAATCTTGTTGGCGCATCAAGTGCAAAGAAAGCTTCACACATCTCGAGAACAGTTGTTTCATTCACGATACTGTCCACCGCGATCGTCAGTTGCGGCTCCCAACCAGTTGCCACCCGTTTGACACGATTTGCCACACCCTCTAAATCTGCCAGCAGTCGATCACCTTCACGAAGCAGCTCTTGACCGGCTGCTGTCAGCTTAGCTTGACGAGATCGTCGATCAAACAGCAACACATCGAGACGCTCTTCGATCTGACGCACTCGATAAGTCAACGCACTCGGTACAACACCAATTTCTCTAGCCGCTGCGGCAAAACTGCCCAACTCCGATATCTTTCGAATTAACCGAAAAGTTTCGGGTGTCAGAACATCACCTGAACGCTCGATCTGATTTGTGCCCATACCCAAGTTCAAATATTTTGAATGAAATCGTTAAATACATTCTCCCACACTGTGCGACTCAAAAGTTAAATTAGAGTCATGTCGGAACAAACACATCGGTTTGCTTCTGAAACTAAATACAAACATAGAGATACGCAGTTAGGAGTCATTATGATAATCGAGGTCAGACCTTCACTTGAGCGTGGTCACGCAGACCACGGCTGGCTCAAAAGTGCACACACATTTTCATTTGCGAATTATTACGATCCGCAATGGATGGGCTGGGGCAATTTACGTGTGATTAATGAAGATCGTATTGCACCAGGAACTGGTTTTGGAACCCACCCACACCGAGATATGGAAATCGTGAGTTACGTCATCTCTGGTGCATTGGCACATCGTGACAATATGAATAACGGTGCAAGCATCGTCCCCGGTGAAGTGCAACGCATGAGTGCTGGAACCGGCGTCACACACAGTGAATTTAATCACGCTGAAGACGAAACCACCCACTTCTTACAAATCTGGATTGAGCCCGATGAAATGGGCATTCAACCCAGTTACGAACAAAAGTTTTTTGATAACACCAATAAACAAGGTCAATTGAGTTTGCTTGTCTCTAAAGACGGTGCACAAGGCTCAGTCAAAATTAATGCGGATGCCAAAATTTACGGCAGCCTGCTCAGTGATGGTGATGAAGTTCGGTTGCCATTCAATCCAAACCGTCTAGCCTGGGTTCAAGTGATCAAAGGAACTTTAAGGGTCAATAGACAGTCCGTACAAGCGGGCGATGGCGTCAAACTGGCACAAGTCTCTGAAGTGCACTTACATGATGCCAAAGAGGCTGAAATCTTAGTCTTTGATTTGAAACCATGAATCGGACAAATTTAACGGAGAACACAATGGGTCGCACAGATGCGTCTAACCTGCAAACATATGATGCGTTGAGCAAATGGTTTCACTGGCTCATGGCGTTGCTCATCATCGGTCTGATGGTGCTGGGCATGTATGTTGAGCAATTGCCGTTTTCCCCGGAAAAATTGAAACTTATTTCCTGGCATAAATGGGGCGGCATCTGTGCGCTGATCTTGGTTGTCATCCGCTTATTGTGGCGCGGAACTCGCAAGCCACTGCCAGCCATTGAAACGATTGCACCCTGGCAACAGTTAGGCGCCTCAGTGACCCATGTGTTGTTGTATCTGTTGATGATTGTCATTCCGCTATCTGGTTGGGTCATGAGTTCAGCCAAAGGCGTGCCCACGGTGCTGTTTGGCCTGTGGAAACTGCCTGATCTGGTGAGTCGCAATCTGCCGCTTGGCGACATTCTCATGCAAGTCCACTGGGCGTTGAATTTGTTGCTCATTGCAATTCTGGTACTTCACATTGCCGCAGCTGTTAAACACCATTACATCGACAAAGATCCTGTCTTGCGTCGCATGTTACCTAAAACAAGATAACTGCCTTGGCAGGATCGATTTGAACTTCTAGGATTATCCTTGATCTAAATAAGACTTTAAGGAATCATTTGTATGAAAATTTCTAACTACCTTCGTTTTACAGGTGCTGCTCTGGCAACCGCTTTAATCGGCCTTTCATCCGCACAAGCTGAAACCTATAACCAGCTTGTCGCTCAGGACAGCAGCGTTGGCTTTACTTATGAGCAAATGGGCGTACGTATGGATGGTGAGTTCCGTGAATTTACCGCCACCTTGTCTTTTGATCCAGCACAAGTGGATCAGGCACAAGCAAGCTTTCAGGTCAATTTAGGTAGTGTCGATTTAGGTGCACCTGATTTTGATGCGGAATTACAAAAACCAGACTGGTTCAATACCAAAGCATTTCCGGATGCCACGTTTGAATCCAAATCAATCGCCAGCAAAACCGACAATTTGTATGAAGTTCAAGGCGTACTCACGATTAAAGGTGAGCAACAACCTGTGACGTTTGATGCCAAATTCGAACAAAAAGCTGATCAAGGCTTGTTCAGTGGTGAATTCACAATTGAACGCGCCGCCTTCAAAATCGGTGAAGGCAGCTGGTCCTCATTTGACATTGTGGCAAACGACGTTCTGGTGCGTTTTAACCTTGCTGCCACCGCGCAATAACGTCTGAGTTTCATACAGAAAACAGATCCTCAAATTCGATTTATGTTTTTTAATTCTTAATTTTAATTTTTTGATAATTTAAAGGAGTTCAACTTGAAAACCAAACTCGCAGCCCTCGCATTTATTACACTGACCGCTTCGACCGGTGCGTTTGCGCAATCACAGACCTACACCATCGATAGCAGCCACACATTTCCAAGCTTTTCATATAACCACATGGGTTTTACAGAGCAAACATTGCGCTTTAACAAAACCACTGGTTCAGTGACCTACGATCCCACCGCCAAAACGGGTTCGGTCAACATTGAAATTGATATGAAGTCAGTGGATACAGGGTTTGGACCTTTTGATGGGCACATTCAGGGTGAAGACTTTTTTGATACAGAGAAATACCCAACAGCCACTTTCACATCGAACGAAGTGCTGTTTGAGAACGATGTTCCCAAAAAAGTCGTGGGTGAACTCACCATTAAAGGTATCACCAAGCCTGTCACATTGACCATCACCTCTTTTAATCAGCAAGCACACCCCATGCTGAAAAAAGAAGCGATCGGTGCCAATGCTTACACAAACATTAAGCGTTCAGAGTTCAACGCAGGCGCTTACGCACCCGCCGTTAGTGACGATGTCCGCATTAATGTGGCGATCGAAGCCATTGCGCAGTAATCGTTCAACTCGGGTGATTCGATCGAATTACCCAAGCGACCTAACCAAATCCACTGTCTTGCTGAAATGCAGACAGTGGATTTTTCTTTTGAGCTATCCATCACAATACAGATGTCAACAAGATTAGTTTCAAATCAAACTTTGCTTAAAAAAGCTATGATCAAACAATCCCATTTAGTCGCAGTTATTTTTAACAACATACGAGAGCTCACATGAAACATTCATTCTTACGCACATCCTTTATCGCTTCTGCCCTACTACTTGGCACGACCAGTCTTGCGATGGCCAACGGTCTGATGGGCGGCTTAAAAAGTCAACTTGGTTCCGAAGCCTCCACAGCGACATCGGGTTCTGGTTTGGGTGGTTTGATGGGTGGCGCAGCCAACACTGGATTGGCCTCTAGCTTAGGCTTACCTAGCCTGAGTGGCGATATGATGGGCAACGTCGCAGGTGTTCTTCAATATTGCGTTGAACAGAAATACTTGAGTGCAGCTAATGTCGATAACGTCAAAGATCAACTGATGGATAAAGTCGGTCTAGGACAAAAGCCTGAACCTAAACAGGAGCAAGGCTACCAACAAGGTCTCACAGGCATTCTGTCAGGTGGTGATGGCAATTCATTTGATTTGAACAAAATCAAAGGGGACATCAAGAGCAAGGCATGTGATTACGTGCTAGAAAATGCACCTTCACTGCTTTAATTAATCAGTGAAGGTGCAACAGAGCGCGGGTCGTGTCTGACACGACTCGTATTTGATTGTTCGCGTATCGCATCACTTCAAACTTCGGATGAACGATTGACGATCGTGCGATGTAACCATGAACGAAATTTATAACCATCAGGCGGATACACACTCACAGTAATCAAAAAAACTTGACGCGCGTAATCCAGATAATGCTTTGTAATTTGAAGCCCTGGCTCAGTCGATTTCACTTGCAACCATTGCGCAATACTGTCTGAAATTAAAACAGCAGCCACCTCCTGTCGCAAACTCCACAATGACGTTCCGGTCACCTCTTCAATCACATGACAGAGAAGCCCTGAGCCATCTTGAATTGAGTCAATCACTTGCTCACCGATCTCAGAGCGAATGTATGCATCTGTCCAACAAACGGGCGTACGCTCAGCATTTTTCTCGGTTCTGAACATCGGAACATGTAACCATTTTTGACCAGGCTTACAGTCTAGAACCGCTGCGAGTTGCTCATCTGCAATCACACTAACGACATTCATCACCTGACGCTCTGTCTGATGTGCATACTCGATTAAGTCATCCAGACTATTGATCGTGCGTGTATAGCGTTGCTCAGTCTGATGTGCAATCACGACGGTACCTGCCCGACGTTTGCGACTAACAAGACCCAAATCTTCAACAATCGACAATGCTGATCGCACTGTTGAGCGACTCACACCATATTGTTGAGCCATGGCCAGCTCACTCGGAAAACGCGCACCAATTGGCATTTCACCTTCTGTGATCATCTTGATTATTTGTTTTGCCAACCGTGTATATCGCAAAATTCCCTCCGAAACAATCCTGACATATTAGGGGTATTTCAGCATAAAACCTCTTTTGACATCTGCTCGACCTTGTTATTAATATAGTACGGACCATTTATTAGTTCGTACCATTATATTTATTTGTACTTTAGGAGATCGACATGATGAAAAAAACCTTCTCTTTATGCATTCTTGCAGCAAGCTTGACCTTGGCTGGTGCAGCACATGCAGCTTATCCAGAAAAACCTGTCACCATTGTTGTGCCCTTTCCTGCTGGACAGACTGGTGACTTAGTTGCTAGAGAAGTCGGTGAAAAACTCTCAAAACGACTTGGGCAACCCTTTGTGATCGATAACCGTGGCGGTGCTGGCGGACAAGTAGGTACCGCACATGCAGCACGCGCAAAAAATGATGGCTACACCCTGTTGATGACCAGTACCGGACCTTTTGCCATTGCCCCATCACTTTATTCAAACCTTCCTTACAACTCCCTTAATGACTTTGTTGGCATTGCTGACGCCGCAACGACTCCCCAGATCATTGCGGTTCCAGGGGATTCAGAAATTACCGACATCAAATCACTCGTCGAAGCAGCTAAAAAAGGTGATATGACCTATGCGTCCGCCGGCGCCGGCTCAACGCAGCATTTAACAATGGAACTGCTCAAGCAAGAGCTTGATATTGACATGCTACACGTCCCTTTCAAAGGCAGTGCTGAATCCAAAATTCAAGTTGTGAGTGGACTCATACCTGTCACCTCAGACTCTCTGCCAGCCATCCTCCCACAATTGAAAGCAGGACAGCTCAAAGGAATTGCCATTGTGGATACAGAACGCTCTACTTTTGTGCCCGATATCCCAACCTACACCGAACAAGGTTATGCACCCATTAGCACACTCGCATTTTTTGGTTTGGTGGCCCCAGCAGGCACACCCAAAGACATTGTTGACACACTCAACAAGCATATGAACGAAATCATGGCTGAAAAAGAGACACAGGACCAATTCGCCAAACTGGCGCTGACCGCTGCGAAACCGAAGACAACGGATGAATTTAATCAATACATCCACGATGAAGTCAGCAAGTGGAAAAAAGTGATTGATAACGCAGATGCAAAAATCAATTAATTGACGCCATCTTCTAGCGGGGGATTATCTTGAAGATCACCAAAATCACAGAAAAACCAATTTATCTGCAAAGCAATATATCCAATGCATTGGTCAATTTTTCACAACACACCGTCTCATTGGTATCAATCCATACGGATCAACTCAGAGATGGCAAACCCGTCATTGGACGCGCTTTCAATTCGATTGGAAGATTTGCACAAAGTGGTATTTTGCGTGATCGGATGATTCCCCGACTATTGGACGTTGAACCAGACTCCTTGCTGCAAAGCAGTGGCAAAAACTTCTGTCCAGAGCAAGTTCTGGCTTGCATAATGCGTAATGAAAAACCTGGCGGCCATGGTGATCGCGCACATGCAGCCGCCGCACTTGAGCTAGCCATTTGGGATATCAATGCCAAATTAAATCAAGAACCTGTTTATCGCACCATTGCCAATCACTATGGGCGTTTAGATCCTAAGTCAACAATCGGTGTTTATGCGGCTGGTGGCTACTATTACGATCAATCATCCACACAGCAACTCAAAGATGAACTTCAGCGATATCAGGATTTAGGCTTTAATCGCTACAAAATAAAGATTGCAGGCGCCCCACTGCATTTCGATCTTCAACGAATAGAATCCGCACTCACCATCGTTGGCAGTGCAAACAAACTTGCTGTTGATGCCAATGGAAAACTCTCATTACAAGAAGCGCTTGAATATGCACAAGCCTTGGAGCCCTACGGTTTAATGTGGTTTGAAGAAGCAGGCGATCCTTTGGACTTTGCGTTAAACAAAGCGCTTATTGAAAACTATTCACATCCCGTTGCAACGGGCGAAAATTTATTTTCTGCTGCTGATGTTCGTAACCTCGTGGCCTATGGAGGCATGCGCACAGGCCTTGATATTTTTCAAATGGATTCAGGCCTTTCATACGGCATTACAGAATACGTCCGTATGCTAGAAATCATGGAATCCAAAGGCTTTGATCGAACGATGGCATTTCCTCACGGCGGACAACTTTTAGCTTTACACGTAGTGGCAGGTTTAGGACTCGGTGGTTGTGAGCTTTATCCTGGAATTTTTGCACCACTTGGTGGTTTAGGTGATTTCATGACTATAGAAGATGGATATGTTCATATGCCTGAAACACCTGGGTTTGGTCTTGAAGCGAAGTCCGAACTTTTTAAACAATTTGATATTTAATTTTTCTTAATTTTTTGCTGGCAGGATTTGAAATGCGAGAAATACACGTCAAAGAACTGACTGACACCATCGCGCAGCTTTGTATAGATGCGTGTCACAAACTCCCTGAAAGCGTCATTGATGGCTTTCATCGTGCAGCCGAACAAGAGATCTCTCCTCTGGGTAAATCCGTTTTAATCAAACTCATTGAAAACGACAAAATCGCACGAGAAAATAATGTGTCTTATTGCCACGACACAGGACTCACCATCGTCTACGTCAAAGTCGGTCAGGACGTTCACTTAGTGGGCGGAGACTATGAAGAAGCTGTGCACGCGGGTGTCAGAAAAGGTTATGAAGAAGGATTTATGCGCAAGTCAGTGGTGGGTGATCCTTTATTACGGGTCAATACCAACGACAACACCCCTGCCGTCATCCATACGGAGATCATGCCTGGTACCAACATTGAAGTTACAGTCGTACCAAAAGGTGGTGGCAGTGAAAACTGGAGCACCATGAAATTTCTGCTACCTGGTGAAGGCAAAGAAGGTGTTAAAAAATTTGTTATTGACGCCATTAAAGCGGCTGGTGGCAGTGCCTGTCCCCCATTAACAGTCGGTGTGGGTCTCGGTGGTAGTTTTGACAAGGTCACTGAAATTGCTAAGAAAGCAATTCTTCGAGATATCGGTGAGCACCATCCCGAACCCCATATTGCGGAACTTGAAACAGAACTACTTGAAGAGATCAATCAGCTAGGCATTGGGCCACAAGGTTATGGCGGCATCAGTACCGCTCTATGGGTTTCGATTGAAACATACGCCTGTCACATCACTGCCCTGCCAGTTGCCGTCAACATCCAGTGTCACGCTGCACGTCGCCAGACAGCAACGATCTGAAGGAACAAATCATTATGACAACTTATCACCTGACTACACCACTTAGTGACGAAGACATTCTTAAACTCAAAGCAGGCGATGAAGTGCTTCTGAGTGGCACTATTTATATGGCCAGAGACGCGGCGCACAAACGATTCGTTGACACACTAGATCGTGGCGAACCACTACCCGTAGACATTAAAGGCTCAATTCTTTTTTATGGTGGCCCTGGCCCCACCAAACCCGGTCATGTGATCGGTGTGGTGGCACCGACCTCAGCTTACCGGATGGATCCCTACACACCTCGTTTATTTGAATATGGCGTCAAAGGCGCCATTGGTAAAGGGAATCGTGGCGAATTCATTCGCCAAGCTTGTAAAGACCATACAGCAGTTTGTTTTTCTGCCGTCGGCGGTATCTCAGCCACCCTCTTCTCATGTATTAAAAGCCGTGAGCTCGTCGCTTACGAAGATCTCAAAACAGAGGCTGTCCAACGGTTAGAAATTGAGGACTTTCCGCTGATTGTGACCAATGATGCGCATGGCGTCGATATGTATGAGCAAGAGGTCGAAAAATACAGACAACAATTGGCGCAAAAAGCACTATAAACAAACTGTTTAATTGGTACTTAACCGACAGACCAACCATGCCGAAGGTGAAATTGGTGTGAAATACATACCGCAAGATCATCTTCGGCGTGATTATTTGGATGAACTCTTACAAAGCAGTTTTTGTATACTTTATTTTCGGTAAATGATTTTTGTACATCAGGGTGTACATTTTTTACTGCGCTATGGCGCATTTACAGAGATTGAGAAACAAATGCTCGCATGAGCAACATCAGAAAACCTTGTATAAAAATCAATAAATTATGTGATTTATATACCGTTTTCTTTGATTTTCTTAATAATTTAAACGGTACAAATGGTGGGCCCCCGGGGAGTCGAACCCCGCACCAACGGATTATGCTTACCACTTCAGTTTTCACTGCCCGTTTCCGGTTTGTGGTCTGGACTGTCTCTTATCTTTACGATCTACCCGTACAGTCTCTACACCTCCCAGATTGATATCTGAAATCGACCTGGTTTGGCTCGGGATTACCACGTTGACACAGAGGCTTCCCCGAATTTGAGTAGTTCTACAAAAAGGCAGAGTGAACTTACCAATTTGCAACCCATTTGCAAACAACCATGACCATCTGTTTTAAAAATGATTTTAGGTTATCTGCCCTTAAGTCCGCTGCTCTAACCAAGCATGAGCTAGAGGCCCGTCAAACTCGCTCAATGAATAATTCAAACTGAGCAAACTTTGCTGGGCGCTATTGTACATCACAAAAGACTGTGTTTTCTTCGCGCACTGATTGCACCAAATTCAACTTAAATTTTGAGTTTCCTGGCCACTACTTCGCGGTACACTTCGCATATGTGAAATATTAATTTCAAATTAAATTTTAACGCTCGCGGAGATACCGTAATGGTTCAAGATCCACTTTCAAATTTCAAAGACATGCAACAGCAAATGCTTAAAAAGGTTGCACCTCATGCCAATAAGCTCGTCTGGATTGGTGTGTTAATGCTCATCCTGGGTACATTTGGCATTTTGGCCGAAGTGGCTTTCTCCATCATCACAATTAAGCTACTTGGTTTTGCGGCGATCATCTCCGGTGTGTTGATGGGAATCCATGCTTTCCAAACACGTGTCTGGAAAACGTTTCTCATCCAAACCTTACTAACTGTTGTGTACATTGTGGCGGGGATTTATATCTGGCTCTCCCCGATCGAGGCGCTCCAAGGACTCACCATCTGGCTCGCATTTCTCTTTTTCTTTACGGGCTTTTTACGGATTATTGCTGCCATCCAGAACTGGGCATTAGGACAGGCAGGTTGGACACTGCTTTCAGGTGTCATTTCCATCTTACTGGGCATTATGATCATGAACGGTTGGCCTGAGTCCAGTCTCTGGGTGCCTGGCATGCTGTTGGCCATCGAACTCATTTTACAGGGGTGGGCATTGGTCTTTTTAGGTAATGCGTTAAAGCGTGGTGATCAAAAAAACCTCTAATCATCCCAAGCTCCACCTCAGCGCATTGCACACCGAGGTGGAGTTTTATTTCGAATTACGGTAAAAATCACTCGCACACTGATTCTTTGTCATTCTGACACTTAATCCAGCGAAAATATAAACGAACTGACTACTCGTAAACGTTTACCGATGGTGGTCCCAGAGCTATATTGATCACCACCATCATCATCCAGAATCTGAATATTGCCTTGATTGGCTTGGCGCAATTGACCTAGACGAGCGCCTGCATCTTTTGCAAACCTTTCTGCCTGTTCCCTGGCATTACCAATCGCTTGTGCCAATAGTTGTGGCTTAATCTCATTAAAGCCACGCAAGTAATATCGGGGTTGACCTGAATATTGTCCGTCCGATGAGATTTGCACCCCTTCCTGGATCAGGGCATCTTGATGATTGACGGCAGCAGCAACCGCATCCACTTGGTCGGTTTTAATCACAACAGCACCTTGCCCTGTGTATCTAAAAGCCAAATTATCCTGCTGTCCATATTCACGTGCGAGCAAATCTGTAATATTTAACGAACGTGGTTCAACGCTACTCCCATCAAACCCCTGTGTTTTTAGAAACGCAATGACCTTGTCGCGATCGGCAGTCAGCTCTTTTTGTAGCATGCCGTAGTCACTACCCGCGCGCCGAAATGTAATCACCCAAATCGCGTAATCACTTTTCACATCATGTTCGGCCAAGCCTTTAATCGTAATAAAACGGTCTGCTTTTCTAAAACCTTCAATGCCTTGGCCGACAAACCATCCACCGACAGCTAAACCGATCGCCACTAAAAGACTTGCCACCCAGGCCGTTGATTTACCGATACTCATGGAATAACCCTCCAAGAAAAAAGCGCATATCGCCAGATTACCTTAATCTGTCAATATGCGCTCAGGTTGTTTTTTAAATTGTGTAGTCACCTAACCATCGGCTTACACAATTTCAAGCCCCCCTTAATCCTCGTTGCTTTGTAAGAAGCTACGAAGCTTGTCTGCACGACTTGGATGTCTAAGCTTACGCAATGCTTTGGCTTCAATCTGACGAATCCGTTCACGGGTCACATCAAACTGACGTCCAACTTCTTCCAGCGTTTGGTCAGAACTCATTTCCACACCAAATCGCATCCGCAACACTTTGGCTTCTCTAGGTGTCAGTGAATCAAGGACTTCTTTCACTACATCACGCATCGAACCGTGTAAAGCAGCTTCTGCGGGTGCCAGTGTGTTCAGATCCTCAATAAAGTCGCCCAAGTGTGAATCATCGTCATCACCAATCGGTGTCTCCATAGAGATAGGCTCTTTCGCAATCTTCAAGATCTTACGAATACGTTCTTCGGGCAGATCCATTTTTGCGGCCAATGTGGCTGGATCTGGCTCTGCACCCGTTTCCTGAAGAATCTGACGGCTGATTCGGTTCATCTTGTTGATCGTTTCGATCATATGAACTGGAATACGAATGGTTCGGGCTTGGTCCGCAATCGAACGCGTAATGGCCTGACGAATCCACCAAGTCGCATACGTTGAGAATTTGTATCCACGACGGTATTCAAATTTATCAACGGCTTTCATCAAACCAATATTGCCTTCCTGAATCAAGTCTAGGAACTGCAAGCCGCGGTTTGTGTATTTTTTTGCAATCGAAATCACCAAGCGCAAGTTCGCTTCGGTCATTTCTCGTTTGGCTTTACGTGCTTTGGCTTCACCGGTTGCCATCCGTTTGTTGACTTCTTTCAAGTCTTTCAACGGCAGCACCACACGCGCCTGCAAATCAATCAGGCTTTGTTGCAACTCTTGGACATCAGGTACGTAACGCTCAAGCACTTCAGAGTAAGGACGACCTGCTGCCACTTCATTCAACACCCAGTCCAGATTGGTCTCATTACCTGGGAATGATTTGATAAAGTGCGAGCGCGGCATACCGGCACGGTCCACACATGTGGCCAGTGCTGCACGTTCCAGCGAACGAGCTTCAGCCACCTGCTCACGCAGCGTATCGGCCAGCTTTTCCACCATTTTGGCAGTAAAACGAATACCCATCATCTCGCGTTGGATTTTCTCTTGTGCGTCTATGTAACCAGCTGACTTATAGCCATCCGTTTCATACGCCAAGCGCATCTTGTCAAACTGCTTATTGATGCTTTCGAATTTCTTGAGTGCTTCAGCCCGCAAAAATTCGACTTGTTTTGTGGTCATGCCGCCGGCAGGACCATCACCTGCATCCGCGCCTGCACCTGCGCCTGCATATTCAGAACCATCATCGGGGTCAACCAGGCCGTCAACAATATCTTCAACTTGACCTGTGCCTTCGTTAACACGCTGAACGTTCGACAAGATTTCATTAATTGTGGTCGGACATGCAGAAATCGCCATCATCATATGTTTGAGGCCATCCTCAATACGTTTTGCGATTTCAATCTCACCTTCACGAGTCAACAGTTCGACTGTACCCATTTCACGCATATACATGCGCACAGGGTCGGTCGTACGACCAAAGTCTGAGTCCACGGTGGTCAATGCGGCATCTGCCTCATCATCCACATCATCATCAGCATTCACGGGTGGACTGTCACTCATCAAGAGTGTTTCAGCATCAGGGGCTTGGTCATAGACCGAAATACCCATTTCGCTAAAGGTCGAAATAATGCCATCAATAGCTTCGGCATCCACTAAATCATCCGGCAGATGATCGTTAATTTCGCCATAAGTCAGGTAGCCCCGCTCCTTACCCAAACGAATCAAAAGTTTGAGTTGATTACGACGGACTTCGCGTTCCTCAGCGGTCAATGGACCTTTTGATGAACGTTCAGTTGCTTCACCTTTAGCACGTTTTGCACCGCGGCGAGGTGGCTTAATATCTGGAATTTCTTCGCCATCTTCATCATCGACATCATCATCGAAATCAATATCGCCGTCATTGCTTTTGGCTGGACGACCTGGACGGCGACCTGTTGATTTAGAAGCCCGTTTTTTAGGCTTACTTTCAACCTCATCGTCCAAATCATCAAAATCATCGAAATCTTCGTCGTCTTCACCAGCTTTTGCTTTACGACGAGCCGCCGCTTTCTTCGCAGCAGCCGCTGATTTCGTAGCTTTCGTAGCTGCTTTTTTGGCTGCAGCTTTCTTGGCAGCTTTTTTAGCAGCTTTCTTCGCAACAGTTTTAGTTGCTTTCTTGGCGGCTTTCTTCGCAGCCTTCTTAGCAACCTTCACTGCGGTTTGTTCGTCTAAAACCGTAGTTTCAACTTCAGCAACTGTTTTAACGGCTTTTTTAGCGACTTTTTTTGCTGCAGCTTTTTTTACAGCCTTCACGACCGTCTTTTTGGCCGCTTTCTTAGCCGCTACTTTTGTTTTCTTTTCTGACGTATCCGTAGATTCTGACTTCATAGTGTCCCTAACTGGTCCTTTATGGTTTAACTTTGATCGATTATGGAAAAAGGATCGACCCTGTTTGTCATCATCGAAATCACGACAAATTCATTGCTAGCTGAGATCACTCAGCGCAAATTGATTTGTCGACTTATATAACTTTCATGCGATTGCGTGGCAAGCCAATTCCTGCTTAGATCCTTCGTTGATATGCAAAACCAACCCACACATCCCCGCTCATCACGGAAATGACTTGAAATGTCGCTGACATACTGACACTTTTTATTCGAACTGTCGCTGTTGACTATGAAGTCGGTGGGCGTGTTTTTACGGATCTGACAGAGAGATCACCAAACGTCCCAATCTTAATAAACTTTATCGAGTTCGAATCGCATGGATGCAAAAATTCCAAATGCGTAAAGTACCCGTCTATTGTAGCTGACTTCAGTCGTCTATGGCACTCACTTGAACCGGGCCTTTTAGCTTAGACTCCGAATCCGTTGTGAAAGTTCCATATAACGCTGCCGAGCATCATCAGATTGCAAGCCAGACTCAATTAAACCCGCTTGCTCCATCCTCAGACTTTCAAGTTCAATACGACGTAACGCATCATCCCATTCTTGTTGTGGATCCGGCAATTCAACACCTGTCATCAAATCGGCTGATAAGCGTTGCAACACTTCAGCCAACTCACTATCAGGATCTGCACTTTCCAACAATGCACCGAGGTGCGTGGCAGAATTGGATTGCACGAGCACAATAAAATCGTGGACTAAAGATAGATGGGGGCCTTTGTCCAAAGTTTCAAGTTGTTGCTCTCCAACAGATTGTGCCAAATCAGGGTGTGTTAGCAGCAATAAGAGCAAGCGTCGCGCCATGGGAGTGACTGAACGATGATGTAAACGCTCAAACCGATTGCTTTTCCGCCGATCAGGAAATCTCGGCTCGCCTCCAAAACGACCACCACCCGACTGTAGCTGTGAACCATTCTGGGTCGCATGTGCCCCTGCTGGTGCAGCCATCGTTTTGACAATTCGTACCTGAGTCGCTTGTAAAGATGCCTCTAGCTCCTGTTGAGTGAGCTTCACCTCGTAAGCCAACGCATGGAGTAATTGGCTCTTAAAAGCACCAGGTGCAATTTGCGCAATTAGGGGTGCAGCTTCATGTAAGCATGCAGAGCGCCCTTCTGGCTCTTCCATTCGGTGTCGAGACGACAATTCTTGCAAGAAGAATGTCGATAGTGCGAGGGATTCATTGACGCTCGCTTTAAATGCGGCCTGACCAAAACTTCGCACATAGCTATCAGGGTCCTGCCCATCTGGCAAGAACAAAAAACGAACAGACAAATCATCACGCAAGATTGGCAATGCTGCTTGTAACGCACGCCACGCGGCCTTGCGGCCTGCTGCATCACCATCAAAGCTAAAAACGATACGATCTGTCAAACGCACCAGTTTGCGTAAATGATCGGGTGTGGTCGCCGTACCCAACGTGGCTACGACGTTTTCAACACCTTGCTGCGCAAGACCCACAACATCCATGTAGCCTTCCACCACAATGGCTTCACGCTCACGTGAAATGGCCTGGCGCCCTTCCCACAAACCATAAAGCTCATGCCCTTTGCTAAACAAGATGGTTTCAGGCGAGTTCAGATACTTGGGTTCACCTTTGGCAATGAGACGCCCCCCAAAGCCAATAAGCTCGCCCTTCTGATTATGAATCGGGAACATGACACGACCCCGAAAACGATCATATCGCGTGCCATCCTCACGCTCAACAACCAGACCAGCCTCAACCCAAACAGCTTCGTCATAATTCGTTGCGACTCGACTTAGTGCACGACGGTCATCGGGCACCCAACCCAATCCAAATCGCGCTGCAATGGCACCTGTAACACCGCGACCTTTTAAATAGTTGATCGCATCTTCAGAGGTTCGAAGCTGTTTCTTATAAAACTCGTGAGCAAGCTCTAATGCTTGCGTGTGAACTTTACGCTCATCACGACGCTGTGCCCATTGCTCCCGCTGATTCGCCGATCTAGGTGATTCCGGCACAGACAGACCGAGCCGATGGGACAGCGTTTGGACTGCTTGCGGAAAACTCGCACCCGTGTGCTCCATGAGAAACGTGATGGCACTGCCATGTGCGCCACAACCGAAACAATGATAAAACTGCTTAGTCGGACTTACCGTAAATGATGGGGACTTTTCTTTATGAAACGGACACAATCCCAATAAGTTCGCGCCACCCTTGCGCAACTGCACATACTGACCGACGACATCGGCAATATCGGTTCGGGACAATAAGGTCTGGATAAAGTCGTCTGGAATCAAAATCGTCTCAGCTTGAAATCAGTACACAGGCATCATGGCACGCTGTATCCATTTGCACACAACGCTAGATAGCTTATCAGACACTCGGGTATTCGGACGGACGCTTCTGTCTACTTGGCAAGACACCGCATTCACATTAGCAGGAACTGCGTGACATGTGAATTCACGTATGCATGACGCACAAAGAAACACCACACAATCTTAAACGCAGGTCGGTTTAGTAGACTATTGACGGGAAATGATGACTACAAGGTAGTAAGAATAAGCAGACAATCCATCCTATCAGACGAATCTGATTTAGAGACTTGTTGTAACTGCTAGTGACACTCAGCGAAATACAGCGTCAGAAACACAGGTCGTCAAGCGACGACCTTGACTGTGTTTTGATTGAATTGATCATCACCTGCCTGATAAAACAAACAGATGAACAATCAATTAGTACATCCGTGGGGGCAGCTGTTGGCTACGCAGACGTTTGTAGTGACGCTTGACCGCTGCGGCATGCTTACGCTTACGCTCTGCCGTTGGCTTTTCGTAAAATTCACGAGCACGCAATTCGGTCAGCAAACCAGTTTTTTCGATGGTGCGCTTGAAACGGCGCAGAGCCACTTCAAAGGGCTCATTTTCTTTCAGACGGACAATTGGCATATAAAATCACAACTCTAATTATGGTTAGATTAGCCATGCACTATAGCATGGAACGAAAAGTTTTAATACAAACTAACGGTATTACACAACAAAAACAATGCTTTTTACTTCACATCATGAAGTCGACGCAGCTCTTCAAGCGTCATTTCATCGTAATTCTCAAAAGGTTGATGAATCCACGGATCGGTTGGCAGATACTGCGCATAATAATCAGGTGTCACAACTGAACGAGCTTTCCACCAGATCACAGCGGTTCTCATTTCAGTAATCTGCGGATAAGAAGAAAGCAAGTGCCCTCGAACCTTCCCAAAGGTCAGACCGCTATCCACCATATCATCGACCAGCAAAACCCGTCCTGAAGGCTTGCCATAAGCCATTGAGATGTAGGGAGCAATATCAAGCTGACCTTGATCACGTCCTGCATTTTCTCGATAACTACTGGCCGACAGAATGGCTAACGGCATGCGAAATAAGCGTGATAACACGTCGCCAACGCGCATTCCACCTCTGGCCAGACAAATAATCTGGTCAAACTTCCAATCTGACTCATACACCTTTAGCGCCAGACTTTCAATGAGCGCATGGTACTGGTCCCAAGAGACCCAGACATCACGATCCGTATCACTCATGCTTCAATCAACCTTTGAATGGGTGTCGCAACATAATGGTTTCATCACGCTCAGGCCCTGTCGACACGATATCGATTGGCACTTCGCAGATTTCTGAAATTCGCATTAGGTATTGTCGCGCATTGGCAGGCAGTTTATCAAACTCAGTCACACCCACGGTGGATTCTGTCCAACCAGGCATTTCTTCATAGATTGGTTCGACTTTACTTACAGCTTCTGCACCATAAGGAAGCAATTCTGTAAACTCGCCGTCAATGCGGTAACCCACACCCAAACGCACAGTCTCAATCCCGTCCAGCACATCCAGCTTAGTAATGCACAGACCATCAATGCCGTTGATTTGTACGGAACGCTTCAGTGCTGCACCGTCAAACCAACCGCAGCGACGCGCACGACCCGTCACAGAACCAAATTCTTTACCTACTTCAGCCAAACGCGCACCGATTTCATCGTGCAGTTCGGTTGGGAAAGGCCCTGAACCCACTCGGGTTGCATAAGCCTTAGTAATTCCAAGCACGTAATTCAAAGCTTGCGGACCCACGCCTGTTCCAGTTGAAGCAGCACCGGCAATGCAGTTGCTACTCGTCACAAATGGATAGGTACCGTGATCAATATCCAGCATGGCGCCCTGCGCGCCTTCAAACAACAAGTTGCCGCCTTCTTTACGAATTCGGTTCAACGCTGCGCTGACATCGCTAATCATGGGTGTCAGTCGTGGCGCAAGCGCCATAATTTCATCGTAGACTGCGTCTACGGACAAGGGTTCAACCTGGAAATACTGAGTCAGAACAAAATTGTGATACTCCATCACACGCTCAAGCTTCTCGCGGAAACCTTTTGGATCCAGTAGATCTTGAACGCGCAATGCACGACGTGACACTTTGTCTTCGTAAGCAGGTCCAATGCCTCGGCCAGTCGTGCCAATCTTGCCCTCACCTTGACGGGCTTCACGCGCCTGATCCAACGCAACGTGATAAGGCAAAATCAACGGGCAAGCCTGACTAATATGCAGACGTGAAGACACGTCCAAGCCTGCTTGCTCAAGCTCTTCAATTTCGGAGAACAAAGCTTGCGGTGACAAAACGACGCCATTACCAATGTAGCAATGCTTGTCTTCATGCATGATGCCCGAAGGAATCAGACGCAAAATTGTTTTCTGACCTTTAATCCACAAGGTATGACCTGCGTTGTGTCCACCCTGAAAGCGAACAACACCGACAGCAGACTCGGCCAGCCAGTCAACAATCTTACCCTTCCCTTCGTCACCCCATTGAGTGCCGATGACGACAACGTTCTTACTCATCATAAATTCCACTCAAACCCTATATTCAATTAATCCATCAATGGTTGAACAACCCATTGACCATTCATTTGCACGATTTCCCGATCCACATTGAATTCGCTGTGCTCTGCGTCCTCACCGGGCAGTAACTGAATCACAATCTCACCTTGTGCGCGCAAACGCACAATCTGATCCAACAGTATTTCATCATGACCAGCCGGCGCCACAATGGCACGCACAGATTCTGGTTTTCTGGTCAAGCTGGCGAGTCGTCTCAAATCCAAACTAAAGCCTGTTGCCGAGCGCGCGCGCCCATAAGCCTGACTGATATTGTCATAACGTCCGCCGCGCAGCAATGCATCATGCCATCTTGGCGCATAAAAGGAGAATGTAACACCGGAGTGATAGCCATATTGCCCAGCATCCGCTAAATCAATACTAACGCAGGCATGGCCCAAACCATTAATCAAGTTTTTTAGTGTCTCCAGCGACTGACGTACACCTGGTGTGTCTGGCAACCGTTCGTGTGCTTTTTCTAAAACATCCACCCCGCCATTGAGTTGCGCCAGCGCATACAAGGCTTCCACGGTAGACTCAGAAATCTCAGAGAAATGCGTCCGTAAAGTTGCGATACCGGGTAAGTCTTTTTCTCTGAGTAAACCAATGATTTCATCAGCATTGCGTACAGCGACGGGATCCAGTTCTAAAACATGACGGATCAAACCATCGTGACATAAAACCAGCTGTGCATCTTGTATGCCAGCTTGGTTTAGCATTTCTGTCGCCAAGCGCAAGATTTCTAAGTCTGCTTGATACCCCGCGTAACCATAAATCTCCGCCCCAACCTGCAAGAGCTCACGGCTTGCCAACAATCCGTTTGGACGTGTGTGCAAGACTGGACCGGAATAACACAAACGTGTCACACCAGGACGATTCAACAAATGCGCATCAATCCGTGTGACTTGCGGCGTAATGTCGGCGCGTAACCCCATAGTGCGGCCTGAAATTTGATCCACCAGTTTAAACGTCCGTAATCTTAAATCCTCACCAGCCCCAGCTAGCAACGAATCCAGATACTCCACCATCGGTGCAGAAACCAACTCAAAACCATACCCGCGAAACAGATCGAGCACCTTACGGCGCAACGCCTCAATACGTCTTGCTTCTGCGGGCAGTACATCTGCCAGATGTTCGGGCAATAGCCAGTGACCATTCATAAGAGGTTTTACCGGTACAAACTCATTCAAACAATTTCTAAAAAATCAAACTTCACAATATGACAGCACAAAAAAATTGGCGGCTTGGGGGCAACTACCCAACAAACCGCCACTTTTGCATACCACACAGTGTTCTATCCAATAGGCTTGCACCGCATTATAACGTGACTGTAACAATATGGGGCAACCAAACACCGACTAACTGACATCAGATACTGAATGTTTGAGCATTTTTCACCACACAAACATCACTTTTTAAAAACATGATCTACATAAAACGGATTAAATCCATAAAAAAATCCGCGCTGACTAGAGTTTCTCAACCTCATTCAGCGCGGATTTGATCGTCGATCAATCAGGATGAATCCTGTTAATCCTGTGAACCGCGTTCTTTAGTGGACTTCATATATCTAAAGAACTGTGCACTTGGATCAACAACCATGACGTCGCTCTTCTTGCCAAATGACTCACGATAGGCCTCCAAACTACGATAAAAACTAAAGAAGTCTCCATCCTGTCCATAAGCTTGACCGTAAAGCTCTGCGGCTCTGGCATCGCCATCACCCATAATGGCCTGTGCTCTTGCATAAGCTTGCGCCATGATTTGCTGACGTTCACGATCAGCACTAGCGCGGATCTTCTCGCCTTCAGCTGCACCAATTGAACGTAGCTCATTAGCCACACGCAGACGTTCTGATTCCATACGTCGGTAAACCGACTCGGCAATCTCTGGTGCAAATTCAATGCGCATCAAACGTACGTCAACCACATGAACGCCTAATGGTTTTGCGCGACGCTGCACGTTATCCAGCACTTCTTTCATGATCACGTCACGCTCTAAAGCCACCACGTCTTTCACAGTACGGATGTTCACAGAGGCGTTCAATGCATCACGGATTTGCGCCTGCAATCTAGCCATGGCCGCTTTTTCATTACCTGCAAATGTCACATAGTACAAACGCGGATCTTCAATGCGCCATTTTACGAATGAGTCGATCAACAGGTTCTTCTTTTCTGAAGTCTGAATACGCTCGGCTTCTTGCGTATTAATGGTTAACAGGCGGCGATCCAATAAAACAACATTCTGGAATGGCGGTGGCAACTTAAAGTGCAGGCCAGGATCGCGAATCACGCGTTTCACTTCACCCAGAGCAAACACTAGCGCATAGTTACGCTCACCGACAACAAACACCATGCTGGACAACAAACCCACAATCAGGGCAAGCACGATCAATACGGAGGTCAACTTGTTACTCATGTCTTCTCTCCTTAGCGTGCGTTTCGGTCACGCGAGAACGCGCTGCTACCGAAGTTTTCTGATAATGTCGGGCGTGTGCTTCGAGCATCGGGCTTTCTCAGCACGCTTTCGGGGACTTGTGCATCTGGCTTCACAACCTGGCTTGCACCAGACAGTGGTTTCGCATCCGCAGAAGTTCCGCGACTTGCTGCCTCTTGGATAATGCGATCCAGTGGCAGGTAAAGCATGTTATTGCTCTCCTTCGTATCAATAAAGACTTTGCTGGTTTGTGAGAACACTTCCTGCATGGTCATGAGGTACATGTTTTCACGCAACACTTCAGGTGCTTGGCGGTACTGATTCAAAACACTCAGGAAACGCGAGGTATCACCTTCTGCATCGCCAATGACGCGTGCTTTGTAACCTTCAGCCTCTTCCAACATTCTGGAAGCCTGACCTCGTGCCAACGGCACAACCTGGTTTTTATAAGCTTCGCCTTCGTTAATCTGACGCTCTCTATCCTGACCCGCTTTCACGGCATCATCAAAGGCAGCCTGCACCTGCTCAGGTGGCTGCACGTTCTGAATCGCCACGCTACTGACCAAAATTCCAGTCTGATAAATGTCTAGTATCTGTTGCATCAACTTTTGCACATCAGCGGCCACTGCTGTACGACCCTCATACAACACAAAGTCCATCGTGCGGCTACCAACGATTTCTCTCATTGAGCTTTGTGCTGTCTGATGAACAGACTCGTCTGGATCGCGGGTTTTAAACAGATAGTCTGGTGCACCATCAGGCTGGACACGGTACTGAACCACAAACTGGACGTCAACGATGTTTTCATCTTCGGTCAGCATCAGTGACTCTTGCAGCACACGGTTACGTGCATTACCGCGGAAGCCACTTTCATAGGTTCTCAACTGGGACACGTCCACGATCTCAGTATCTTGGATCGGGTACGGCATACGCCACTGAAAACCAGGTTGCGCTGTGCTCTTATACGCGCCAAACTGCGTAATCACACCAACCTGACCTTCCTGAACGATAAAGAACCCACTACCTAGCCACAACAGGATCGCGATGATCACAACAGCAATCACGCCTGTGCGTGTTTGTTTAGGCGTTGGACCTGAAGGGCGCGCCCCTGGAGAAGGTGGACGACGATTTCCACCACCTTTTCCAAATAAGCCATTTAATTTCTTGTTGAAATCACTCCAGACTTGATCAAGATCAGGTGCTGAATCCTCATCTTGACGCGGTTTTGGGCGCTGCTCGTCGTTTTTGTTGTCTGAACCTCGACCCCAACCCGGATCATTCAGATTGAAAATTTTCGTTATAAATCTCATAGTTACCTGAAGATGAAGCAAATTCTGCGATTGTTTGTCGCACTAATTCCAGTCCCTGACGTTGTTCGGCACTTATATAAACCTTTCGAATCGTACCATGCTCGTCACGCACAAGCCCGGGAGCCAGTCCAGCTAGGTCGATCTTATTGTAAATATAGACTTGAGGAACGTTTTCGAGACCAATCTCGGAGAGTACTTTTTGCACCTGGTCCGTTTGCGCATCACGCTCGGGACTTGACGCATCAATAACATGCAATAAAAGATCAGCGTGAATCGCTTCTTCCAATGTAGCTCGGAAAGCAGCAATCAACGTATGAGGTAGATCTCGGATAAAACCAACAGTATCTGACAAAGTCACTTGCTGTTGAGCGTCTTCAATCCACACACGTCTAGTCGTGGTATCGAGTGTTGCAAACAATTGATCAGCGACATAAGCATCGGATCGCGTCAACGCATTAAACAAAGTCGACTTTCCTGCATTGGTATAACCAACTAATGAAGCAGAAAAACTACCGCTACGAGCGCGTGAACGACGTTGAGTTGCACGCTGGCGCTGCACTTTATCAAGGCGCTGCTTAAGCATCTTGATTTTTGCACCAATCATTCGACGGTCAAGTTCCAACTGTGCCTCACCAGGACCTCTCGTCCCAATACCGCCCTGCTGGCGCTCAAGGTGAGTCCACAAACGTGTCAGCCGTGTCGACAGATGCTGTAACTGAGCAAGCTCAACTTGTAACTTACCTTCATGACTTTTTGCGCGTAATGCAAAAATATCCAGAATTAAAGCAACTCGATCCACCACACGGACGTTCAGTTGGCGCTCAAGATTACGTTGTTGAGCCGGTGACAACGGTTGATCAAACAGGACAATGTTGACACCGTACTCTTCGCACAACATTCGGGCTTCCTCAACCTTACCCGAACCGATGAAATACGTTGGATCGGGTCTGTCGCGCCGTGCTGTCATATCGGCAAGGATCTCCGCGCCTGCACTCGTTGCTAACAAGGCAAACTCTTCGTGCTGTGCGATGTAATCCGCATGGCCCAGATCAACACCAATTAAAAGAGCTTGCATAAACCCTCCGCAAGCTCTGACATGTCAAACAAATTGATCATTCAGTCGGAATCGGTAATGGAACCGCTTTGGCAGGTACAACGGTCGAAATTGCATGTTTGTAGACCATTTGTGTCACTGTATTACGTAACAGCACGACGTATTGATCGAATGAATCAATATGACCTTGCAACTTAATACCGTTCACCAGATAAATCGAAACAGGAATGTGTTCTTTTCTCAAATAGTTCAGAAACGGATCCTGAAGGGCTTGACCCTTATTACTCATGGATTAACTCCAACACTCAAAATAATTTATAATTAAAAGCTGATGATCTTCGTTCACTTAAACAAATCATCGCGTATTTTTTCACTAAATAAATTTAAACAACCGTACGTTCAAACCGTATATTCAAAACTGAATCAGGACTCTCTATCCTAATTAAAGACTTCAAGCCTGAATGCGCTTTGCCAGCATCTCTGTCAGACTGCGGCATTGCTCAGGAGTTCCCACGGTAATTCTCAAATACTGCCGAATCTTCGGAGTATCGAAATGTCTTACCAGAATACCCTGCTCACGCAACCAAGCCGCTAAGTCCCCACCATCATGGTTGGGATGTCGCGCAAAAACAAAATTTGCCTTAGATGGTAACACTACAAAACCTAGTTCAGTGAGCGATTTGACTAAATTTTCACGGGTTTCAATGACAGTTTGACATGCAGCTTCAAAATAAGCCGCATCCCCTATCGCTGCAGTCGCACCTAATTGGGCCAATCGATCCAACGGATACGAGTTAAAGCTGTTCTTTGCGCGCTCCAGTCCCTCAATCAATTCCGGTGCACCCATCGCAAAACCGACCCGCAAACCTGCCAAACTGCGTGACTTGGACAGGGTATGCACAACCATCAAGTTTGGATATTTGTCTAACAGTTGCACCGCACTTTGCGCACCAAAATCGACATAAGCCTCATCAATCACGACCGGAATCTGTGCATTGGCCTTCAGAATGCTTTCAATTTCCGCCAATGAAAGCGCATGACCAGTCGGTGCATTCGGATTGGCAATCAAAATTGCACCCGCTTCACATTCAGCGGTTGGGAAATAATCTTCTGGACGAATTCTTAACTGATCATCCAGAGGAATGCGTTGTGCTTCGATATCGAAATATCGGCAATAGGTCGGATAGAACCCATAAGTAATCTCTGGGTAGTACAAGGGTTTAGATTGTTTTAAGAGCGCGTAAAACACATGCGCTAAAACCTCATCCGAACCATTGCCAACGAACACAGACTTTGGAGATACGTCATAGTAATTCGCAATCGCCTGAGTTAACTGTGTGGATTCAGGATCAGGATAGAGACGCAAAGACCCATCCAATCCTTTCTGAATCGCTTCGATCACCTTGGGTGAAGGTGCAAGCGGATGCTCATTGGTATTGAGTTTAATAAGATTCTTAATCAACGGCTGCTCACCCGGCACATAGGGCTCAAGCGCCTGTACAGACTGGCTCCAAAAACGACTCATGTCATTACCTACTTTGCGTAAGGGTTTCTAGAAGATTTAAACTCAATACGCAACGGTGTCCCTTCAAGCTGAAAGGCTGTGCGAAATTGACTTTCCAAATAACGACGATAACTATCTTGCACTGCATCCAACCCACTGCCATGCACAATCACCAAAGGTGGATTCTGTCCGCCTTGGTGTGCGTAACGCATTTTGGGCCGAAAGATCCCTTTACGTGCTGGTTGCTGCTGCGCGACAGCTTCATGCAACACACGCGTCAAACGTGGAGTCGATAGTTTTCTGAATGCGGCTTCATGTGCTGCATTCACTGACCGCATGACTGCACCAATACCTTGCCCCTTGGCCGCGCTAATGCGATGGACTTTAGCAAAAGATAAAAAGCGCAATTTACGCGCATAATCTCGCTCAGCTCGTTCACGTTGATAACTGTCTATCGCATCCCATTTATTGATGGCAACTACCAACGCTCGACCCGAATCCAACACAAACCCAGCAATGTGCGCATCTTGGTCCGAAATATCAGCCTGCGCATCGAGCATCAGCAAAACCACATTACACGCCTCAATGGCCTGAAGTGTTTTGATGACAGAAAACTTTTCAATCGATTCAAACACCTTACCACGACGCCGTAGCCCTGCTGTATCGATCAATGTATAGCGATGATCCCGATGCTCAAACTCAATTTCAATCGCATCACGTGTGGTTCCTGGCATATCGAAAGCAATGACACGCTCTTCTCCCACGAGTGAGTTGATAAACGTCGATTTTCCGACATTGGGACGACCTACAACCGCTAGTTTGATCCGATGTTCAATTTCACCATCGCTTGCGGCAGGTGTTTCTTCAACCGCTTCAAACTCAGATAGCGCATGCTCAATCAAGTGATTTACACCATCACCATGCGAAGCTGAAATCGCGTACGGCTCACCCAAACCAAGCTCATGGAACTCTGCGACTGCGGACGTGTGAGCCATGCCTTCGGCTTTGTTGACGCACAACACAACCTTCTGACCACGACGACGCAACAAATTCGCAATATCGTGGTCTTGAGCGCTGATTCCGCCACGTGCATCCACCAGAAAAATCACCACATCAGATTCAGCAATCGCTTGCATCGTCTGACTGGCCATCTCAGATAAAATACCGCTTTTGGCAACAGGCTCAAAACCACCCGTATCGACAACCAGAAAAGGCTTGCTACCCACCCTGCCTTCGCCATAGTGACGATCTCGTGTCAGACCAGAAAAGTCCGCCACAAGCGCCGCACGCGAACGCGTCAGTCGGTTAAAAAGCGTTGATTTACCCACATTCGGGCGACCAACTAAACTCACAACAGGTTTAAACAGCACAAATCACCTTATCTGTATTAAGGCCAAGGAACTGTCACCCGCTTGTACAAGAATGCCTTGCGGTGTTTCCTGGACCGGTGCTTTCATAGCACCACCGCCAATCGCCACACGTCCCGTCACAGCCCCTGACTGTGTATTGAGCAAGTGGAGCTGGCCTTCAAAATCACCGACCACCAAAGTGTTACCTGTGACCGCTGGTTCATTTAACTTACGATTACGAAAAATATCCTGACGCCAAAGTATTTCGCCACTCTGGATCTGGTAAGCCCTCAAGCCACCCCGATCGGTAGGAACATACAACGACGATTGGTCAGCGCCCATTCCCGCAATGCTGGACACGGGTTGTTGCCACATCGTACTGCCGCCCTCTTGCGAATTAAAGCACGTGACATGGCCTTGATACGCCACAGCACATAGTGCATCACCGCGCACAATTGGAATCCCAACCACATCGGTCACACGATCCAAGTCGCTAGAACCACTGGGCACAGTGACATAACCTTCCCAGACAACGGCCCCAATTGTGGGTTCAACTGCCAAAAGTTTACCACCTGGCATACCGACCATCACAAGGTCTTGCAAGGTCGTCATCCGCACTGGCGCGCGCAATGCAAGCGAAGGCCCAGGTTGTTGCACGTTCCAGATGCGCTCACCGTTTTCGGCATTAAATGCTTGGATTCGGTAATCGCCTGCCACAACAATTACAACGCCATTACCGACCCAAGGTACATCGTTCACTTCACTGGTCGCCTGCGTACGCCATTTTTCCTCGCCATTGGCATCGAGTGCAATCACTTCTCCGCTAGCAGTCGCTACAACAACGGTCTGGCCATCTGTACCCACACCTGTCGAAAGTCTCTTGGCGACATTCTTGTTCCAGACGGTGGCACCATTGCTCAGATTGACTCGCGTCACCATGCCGTTTGCAGCTGCCGCATAAACACTGTCATTCACAACAGCGGGTGCAAAGCCATACGAAGTTCCGACCCCAACAGGTGCACGCCAAAGCACGGAGCCTGAGGATTCTGCGTTCGACATGGGTTGTAATGGCGCTGGCATGGTCCGTGGATCAGGCGAGCTAAACCACGAACAACCTGACAACCCCACCACAATCGTTGCACTCAGCGCATAAGACAATTTCTTCCAAGACGGTTTGATAAGCACAATACTTACCCCCCTGAGGTTTCTACTTTGAGTTCAACGAAGTCTCTCAACTGTGGGTTTGACCCTAGTTGTTCAATTGCCTGACGCCATTGTTGAACGGCTTCTTGTTTTTGTCCTTTCGCCATCAAAATATCACCGCGACGATCCGCAAACAAGCCCTCGAACGAGGCAGGTGGTGATTTCAATTGCGCCATAGCCTGGTCAAAATCCTTCTGATCCAACCACAAATCAGCCAAACGCAACTTGGCCACTGGTACCAAAGCCGGATGATCACTGTTAGCCAGCCATTGCAGAGCAGCTTTGGCACCCTCTACATTCTGGTCACGTAACAGTGCTTGAGCAGCCACCAAGGTTGCGCGAGCCGCATAGTCCGTCGAGCCGTAATCTTGTTGGAGTGTTTTTAACGCCGCATTCACACGCACCACAGACTCTTCACCTTCATTTTGTTGTGCCGCTTTTTGGAGCGCCTCAAAATAACCCCGTGCCTGAACAGCCTGATGGTTTTGATACCAATTCCAACCTTGCCAGCCTAAGACAACGGCAAGCGCCAAGGTCAGTAGCAAAAGCGTGATTGTGCCGTACTTATTCCACCACGCTTTTAACTGTTCTATCTGTTCCTGTTCTTCGAGATCGTAAGCCATCTCACTCCTCTGTTTGCGCTGTTGCGTCTTTTAGGTAATTCGTTAACTGATCAAAAGCGACATCAAGTTGCTCACCCTGAACGGCTTGACCGTCCCGGCGCAGCACTTTAACACCGGCTTGCTGAGAAGTCATCTCAGAATCGCCTAGAATAACCGCAATTGGCGCTTGATAAAAATCGGCACGGCGCATCTGTACTTTGAAGCTGCCTGAACCGGCATGCACCAAGACATTCAATCCCGCATCGCGCAGCTCTTCTCCGAGCTGCAGTGCAAATCGACCGGCAGCCTCACCCTGGTGAACCACATACACATCACATTGCGCAGGTGCAGACACCTCCTGCGATTGCAACCATAAATCCAAAAGTCGCTCTAACCCAATCGCAAAACCAATCGCAGGTGCTGGTTTACCACCGAGCAAACCAATCAAATCATCGTAACGTCCGCCCCCACAAATTGTTGCCTGTGCACCGAGCTTATCCGTCACCCACTCAAAGACGGTCAAGTTGTAATAGTCCAAACCACGAACCATACGCGGATTCAGTTTATAAGCAATCCCTGCTGCATCTAAATGTCCGCAAAGGGTCTCAAAATGCGCTCGGGATTCATCTCCTAAAAAGTCAAACAACTTCGGCGCAGCATCCGCCATTTCTTGCATGGCAGGATTCTTCGTATCCAACACCCGTAAGGGATTGCTATATAGGCGACGTTGGCCATCCTCATCCAAGACGTCACGATGCTTTTCGAGATGCGTAATCAAAGCCGCGCGGTGAGCCTGACGTTCAGACAATTGCCCAAGCGAGTTCAACTCTAGGGAAACATCGGTCAAGCCCAGCATTTTCCAGAGCCGTGCTGTCATCAGGATCATTTCTGCGTCAATATCGGGTCCAGCGAATCCTAGACCTTCCACATCGAGTTGATGGAACTGACGATATCGGCCTCGTTGTGGGCGCTCATGGCGAAACACAGGACCAATACTATAGACGCGCTGCGGACGGTCATAGAGCAAATTATTCTCAATCACCGAACGCACAATGCCAGCCGTAAACTCAGGGCGTAAGGTCAACGAATCGCCATTCAGAGAGTCTGTAAAGGTATACATCTCTTTTTCGACGATATCAGTAACCTCGCCAATCCCTCTTGTAAACAAGCGCGTATGTTCCAGAATTGGAATGCGCATGTTTTTATATCCATACAGATGCAACCATCTGTGTAAAACCTCTTCAAGTGCTTCCCACTGATAGGACAAATCGGGCAAGAGATCATTCATGCCTCGAACCGCACTGACTTTTTTAAAACCTTCTGCCATTAAATCATCGCCATCTACGTTATTTTTAAAAATTATGCATCGCTGACCCAGAGACAGCAAATACGCTGTAAGAAACGCGCTTAGGCTTTCTGTGTCTGACCAAAACGTCGATCTATATATTCCAACACAATGGCCTGAAACTCTTGCGCAATTGCATCACCCTTGAGCGTCACGGTACGCACACCATCCACATAGACAGGTGCGCTTGGAATCTCACCCGTCCCTGGCAAGCTGATGCCAATATCCGCGTGTTTGCTTTCACCCGGACCGTTCACCACACAGCCCATCACCGCCACATTCATGTTTTCTACACCGGGGTACTGGGTACGCCAAACTGGCATCTGATCGCGTAAAAATGTCTGAATCTGATCAGCCAATTCCTGAAACACCGTACTACTTGTCCGGCCACAGCCTGGGCATGCAATGACCATCGGCGTGAAAGCACGTAAACCCATAGTCTGAAGAATTTCCTGCGCAACTACTACTTCTTTTGTGCGATCACCACCAGGTTCTGGTGTCAACGAAATCCGGATCGTGTCACCAATTCCTTCTTGTAACAACACACCCAAGGCAGCGGTCGAAGCCACAATCCCTTTAGATCCCATTCCAGCTTCTGTTAAACCGAGGTGTAACGCATAGTCGCAACGGCTCGAAAGCACGCGATAGACCGAGATCAAATCTTGCACATGGCTGACCTTACAAGACAACACGATGGCATCACCTGGTAAGCCAAGCTCTTCAGCGCGTCTAGCATTATCAATCGCTGACGTCACCAAGGCTTCGCGCATCACCGCTTGTGCCTCCAGTGGATTGGGCAACTGGCTGTTTTCATCCATCATTTTGGCTAACAGATTCTGATCCAAACTGCCCCAATTCACACCAATGCGCACCGGTTTTTGCCAACGGCAAGCCACTTCGATCATTTGTGCAAAGTTGTCATCACGACGCTTGCCACCCCCCATATTGCCTGGGTTAATACGGTATTTAGACAGCGCTTGGGCGCACTCCGGAAACTGCGTCAACAGCTTGTGACCATTAAAATGAAAGTCACCACAAAGGGGCACATGCACTCCCATGCGGTCTAGCTGTTCGCGAATCGCGGGGACCTCTTGCGCAGCTTCAGGTGTGTTGACGGTAATACGCACAATCTCTGAACCGGCCATAGCCAATTCTTTAACCTGAATTGCTGTCGCAATCGCATCTGCCGTATCGGTATTCGTCATGGATTGCACCACAACAGGCGCCCCACCACCGATCTGAACCGATACATCTTTCCAGCGACACACGACACCACGCGTCTGACGTCTAGGTGCAGGTCCGACTTCTGTCGACACAGGTGATTTATCTACAGCACTCATCCAATCATTCCTTTGATCCAGGCGGGCAAATTCTCTTCTGGCAAAACACCTTGCCAGATAGCAATGACCAACACAACTAAGACGACCAGTAAAATTCCCGCAAGCCACGGCCATGAACGGCTACTTGGCTCAGGCTCTGCACCCAGACCCGGATCACGTTTATTGATCGTTTGATGATGACTCGTCACAATCAAGCCACCCCGCACACGATGATCTGGCAAAAAAGGTTCCAGTGAGCTCATTTCGATACCCAGCATTTTGCTGTAATTTCGGGCTAGAACGCGTAATCCAATACTGTCCTGAAACTCTTCCCAACGCGCGTTTTCTAACGCATCAATCTGTTTTTCTGAGAATTTCAAACGATAGGCTACATCTGCTTGTGACAAACCGCGTGATTCGCGCACACTGCGCATTGCTTCGAGTGCATTGAGCGTTTCAGGTGTTTCAGGTGCTTCTGCCTGACTCACAGATTCATACTCCGTATTCATGACGTTTTCTTAACAACCCGAATCGCCTGTAACCCCGCATAAGCGCGTTGTGGTGCTGCAGAGCGGGTTCGGTCTTGCACATCTCCAGCTAACTGTCCACAGGCTGCTGCAATATCTTCACCACGGGTTTTACGAACCGTAGTCACAACACCCGCTTGTAGCAGCTGATCTGCAAACTCACGAACACGCTGGGCGCTGGATCGTTTTAATCCTGACTGAGGAAACGGGTTAAATGGGATTAAATTTAATTTACAGGACACCTGCCGAGCAATTTCAATCAGACCGCGCGCATGTTCGGGTTGATCATTAATATCTTCCAGCATGATGTATTCAAACGTGATGAAGTCACGCGGCGCATATTGAAGATAATTTCGGCACGATTCCAGTAAGGTAGCCAATGGAAACTTTTTGTTTAAAGGCACCAAACGATCGCGTAATGCATCGGTCGGGGCATGCAATGAAATAGCCAGCGCAACTGGGCAGTCTTGGGCAAGTCGATCGATCATCGGCACAACACCTGATGTCGACACCGTCACTCTGCGGCGGGATAATCCCCAAGCATCATCGTCCAACATAATGCGCAATGACTGGACGACCGGATCATAATTCAAGAGTGGTTCGCCCATTCCCATAAATACGACATTGGTGATTGGACGCTTCAGAGCTTGCGTATTTTCATCATCAGACAAGTCGCGCGTCAATCGAGATTGCGTCTGACTTTTCAAAATCGCATCTCGAGCCCACCACAATTGACCCACGATTTCGTGGGCATTTAAATTTCGACTAAACCCTTGGTGTCCCGTTGAACAAAACGGACAACCCACGGTGCAACCGGCTTGGCTGGAAATGCACAATGTCCCACGATCAGTTTCGGGAATAAAAACAGCTTCAATGGCGTCACCTCGGCCCACATCAAACAACCATTTGTGAGTTCCATCCGCAGACTCTTGATCCAGAATCACTTCTGGCGCACGAACTTCACATGTTTGCTGCAAGCGCGCGCGAAATGCTTTGGCCAAATCAGTCATCTGCGCAAAATCAGCTTGTCCATGCTGATGAATCCAACGCATTAACTGTCGCGCACGGAACGGCTTATCCCCCCACTCAGACACCAGCTCTCTTAACGCGCCCGAATCCAGGCCCATCAAGTTAATGAGTTGCGTCTGTTTGGCACCTTCAAGCGAAGTTTGAGCCTTTAGAGCGTCTGTTGCCATGAGAAAAGCCTTTCCATATAAAAGCAAACTGGTGCTTCAAACAAATTGTTTCAGGCACCAGTTGTACAACCGTACAAAAATTAACGGCTGTGGATGTTCATTGCTGGGAAGAAGAAAGCGATTTCTTCACGCGCTGTTTCAGGTGCATCTGAACCATGTACAGCATTTGCGTCAATGCTTTCAGCAAAATCAGCACGAATCGTGCCTTTTTCTGCTTGCTTAGGATCTGTAGCGCCCATCAGATCGCGGTTTTTCTGAATAGCTGATTCTCCTTCCAGAACCTGAACGAACACAGGACCTGAAATCATGAATTCAACCAACTCACCAAAGAAAGGACGCTCACTGTGCACGGCGTAGAAGCGCTCGGCTTCTTCACGGGACAGATGCATCATGCGGGCTGCGACCACTTTCAGACCAGCACTTTCAAAACGGCTGATGATTTTGCCGACCACGTTTTTGGCCACGGCATCCGGCTTAATGATCGACAATGTACGTTCAACTGACATCAAAGACTCCTACTAAGGTGATGGATTTGATTTATTTCCAATAAAAACAGATACTTTTAAAAATAAAAGTTAGCCTATTATTCTAGCATGGCAGAGATACGTTCCGCGCCTTAAAATAGTCTCTAGCGGCGTCTGTTTCGATTCGTTCGACTCAACGACAAACAACTGTTGAGTGCGCCACCCAATCTTCGTGCGTCTGCGTATGCTACGCTGCGCACAACTGATTTCATTATTCATTTTTTCATACGACTACAAAACACCATGACCCAAGTTGCTGACAACCCTGATCAGGATCTTCATAAAAGCTTCGAACCCGAACAAATCGAAGCACGCTGGTATCCGATTTGGGAAAAATCAGGATATTTTCACGCTGGCACGCATGTCAAAGACGGCGATTGTGCAGGTGCTCCTTACGCCATCCAATTTCCGCCTCCCAATGTCACAGGTACACTTCATATGGGGCATGCTTTCAATCAGACCATCATGGACGGTCTGATCCGCTATCACCGTATGCGCGGAAATGACACCGTCTTTGTACCTGGCACAGACCACGCAGGTATTGCAACTCAGATCGTGGTTGAACGACAACTCGACGCGCAAAAAGTCTCACGCTACGATCTCGGACGTGAAAAATTCGTTGAGAAAGTCTGGCAATGGAAAGAAGAATCAGGCGGCGCCATTACCGAGCAAGTCCGACGTCTTGGGGCTTCAGCTGACTGGGATCGCGAATACTTCACGATGGACGACAACCTCTCTCAGGGTGTCATCGAAGCCTTTGTTCGTTTACACGAACAAGGTCTGATTTATCGAGGCAAACGTCTAGTCAACTGGGATCCGCAATTGCTCACCGCCGTATCTGACCTTGAAGTTCAGAGCGTCGAAACTGATGGACACTTGTGGCACATCGAATACCCATTTGTTGATGGTGCACAAACCATTGAAAAAGATGGCGAACAAGTTGAGATCAAAGGACTCACCATTGCGACTACTCGACCAGAAACCATGCTTGCAGACTCTGCATTGTGTGTTCATCCAGATGATGATCGTTACACACACTTGGTCGGCAAGATGGTGCATTTACCACTGTGTGACCGCCAAATTCCCATTATTGCGGATGATTTTGTGGATCAGACATTTGGGACGGGTGTCGTCAAAATCACTGGCGCACACGACTTTAATGACTACGCTTGTGCGATCAGGCACAACTTACCACTCATTGAACTCCTTACACTTGATGCCAAAATCAACGACGATGCACCTGAGGCATTCCGGGGCCTGGATCGTTTTGTGGCTCGCGATGCAGTTGTGGAAGCTCTGCAAGAAGGCGACTTCTTGAAACACGTCGAACCTCACCGCATGATGCAACCACGTGGTGATCGCACCGGTGCGGTTCTGGAGCCTATGCTCACCGATCAGTGGTTTGTCGCCATGAGCCAACCTGCACCCGAGGGCACGCTTCATCCCGGGCGCAGCATTACCGAAGTCGCTTTGGAAGCTGTTGCCAACGGCAGCATTCAGTTCTTCCCATCGAATTGGACCACCACCTACAACCAGTGGCTTGAAAACATTCAAGACTGGTGTATTTCACGTCAACTCTGGTGGGGTCATCAAATTCCTGCTTGGTATGGCGATGATGGTCAAATTTTTGTTGCTCGCAGTGAAGAAAAAGCGTACGAACAGGCGCGCAATCAAGGTTACCAAGGGACGCTAACCCGTGATCCTGATGTGTTGGATACCTGGTTCTCTTCAGCCTTAGTGCCCTTTAGTACCATGGGCTGGCCTGATACCACCCCAGATCTGCAGAAATATCTGCCATCTAGTGTTCTTGTCACCGGATTTGACATCATCTTTTTCTGGGTTGCACGCATGGTCATGATGACCACGCATCTCACTGGTCAAGTGCCATTTCACCATGTGTATGTTCATGGCCTGATTCGCGATGCGGATGGTCAAAAAATGAGCAAATCAAAAGGCAACACACTGGATCCAGTTGATTTGATTGACGGCTCGACGCTTGAAGACTTAGTCGCAAAAAGAACATACGGCTTGATGAACCCCAAGCAAGCTGATGCTATTGAAAAAGCAACCCGGCGTCAGTATCCAGATGGCATTGCTGCCTATGGTGCGGATGCGCTGCGCTTTACCATGGCTGCCTACGCATCCTTAGGTCGAAACATCAATTTCGACCTAAAACGTTGTGAAGGCTATCGCAACTTCTGCAATAAGCTCTGGAATGCTGCACGATTTGTGCTCATGCACACACAAGACAAATATCAACCGTCTGATGCAGCGGATCTGAGTGGATTACCTGAACGTTGGATTCTGTCACGTCTACAAAATCTCAAGGCCCAAGTCCACAAAGGCTTTGCAGATTACCGTTTTGACAATATTGCGAATGCGCTCTATCACTTTGTCTGGGATGAATATTGCGACTGGTATCTTGAACTGGCCAAAGTTCAGCTTCAAAGCGAAGATCCCAAAGTGCAAGCAGGATGCCGACAGACGCTCATTACCGTACTGGATGAAATCTTGCGGTTGCTGCATCCGATCACGCCCTTCATCACTGAAGAGCTCTGGCAGCGTGTTTCTGTAGTCGCCCATACACGTGCACCCAATGAGCAAACCAGCCTATGTGTTCAAAGCTACCCTGCTGTGCAAACCGCATTCATTGATCACGAGGCCGAAGAAGCCTTCCAGATCTTGAAGTCACGGATTGAAGCCATTCGCGTTTTACGTAGTGAAATGCAAATCCCACCGTCACAACGCGTGCCACTTTATGCACAAGGCGCACAAGACAGTCTTTCTGCCCATGCGCCTTATTTGGCCTCACTGGGTCGACTTTCAGAAGTCGAGATTGTTGATGTCTTACCTGACGAACCAGGCGCACCCGTGCAAGTTGTGGGTGACGATCATCTCATGCTCAAAGTTGAAATTGATATTGAGGCTGAGATCGCCAGACTAGATAAAGAAATTGCTCGTTTGGAAGGCGAAGTCGCCAAGGCGAACAACAAGCTCAATAACCCATCGTTTGTTGAACGTGCCCCTGCGCCCGTTGTCGCTCAGGAAAGAGAACGTCTAGCGCAATTCACACAAACACTCGAAAACGTTCGCGAGCAGCGCGCACGTCTGGGTTAATCGCTTAGTGTAAGTACTTGATTTAACCATGATCCACTCCCCCACTCGATCGATTCGGGTGGGGGAATATTCCAGAATATCGGAGTTTTTCTAGATCTTCAGATCAGATCAAAGCTGTCGAAGATATTTCTCATCAGCTGCAGTGAGCTTGCCTTGATTGCGCGCTTTTTCAATTAAATCAGGACGGAACTGCGCTGTGAGTCGCAAAGACTGCTCTCGACGCCAACGTTCAATATTGGCATGATGACCGGATCGTAAAATCTCTGGTACTGGTTGGCCTTCATACACATCAGGTCGGGTGTAATGCTGGCAATCCAACAAGCCGTCCAAACTCGTTGCAAATGAGTCTTGTGCGTGTGACAAGCTTTCACCTAAGGCTCCTGGCAACAGTCGAATCGTGGCATCCAACATCGGCAATAAAGCGGGCTCCCCACCTGAAAGCACAAAGTCACCTAAAGACCATTGCTCATCAACGTGGCGATCAATAAAGCGCTGATCAATGCCCTCATACCGACCACACACAAAGATAGCACCCGTCGTTTGGCTCAATGCAGTGGCCTGAGCCTGATTAAAAACCTTACCACCGGGCGCTAATAGCACCACAGGGGCACGATCATCACCTCGAGATTGACGAGTTTGCGTTAAAGCAGCATCCAAGGGAGGCGCCATCATCACCATCCCAGGACCACCTCCGTAAGGGCGATCATCAATGGTACGATGCACGTCCTGTACGTAATCTCGCGGATTCCACGCGTGAAACGACCACAGTCCCCGCTCATGCGCGCGACCGGTGATTCCTAATTGGGTCAATACGGTAAAAAACTCTGGAAATAACGTAATGGCATCAATGCGCATAACGATCAAAAATCCATTGGCCAATCAACCCAGATACGCCCAGCTTCCAAATCGATGTCTACCACATGGGCAGCCACGAAAGGAATCAGACTAAAGACTGGTTTACCCTTTGCGGTGAGTGTCTCAACCCAAGTACCCGACTCCTCTCGATGCTGACGCTGAACCGACATCAAACTATGAGCAGGACTGTCAATCATGTCGTGCACCACCCCAAAACGTGCTGCTGCAGGTGGATGGCCTTGTGCATCCAAAGGTGCATTCATTGCTTCAGTGCTATACACATCCAGCCCAATTAGATCAGTCCAATAAAACTCATCATCATCGGCTTTGGGGAAACTGGCACGCGATATCCAGATAGTCGAGCCTTTCAAGGCCAGTGCTTCATCACGATCATCCAGACCTTCCAGACTTGCCAGCCAAGCTGCACCATGCTCACGTGCCCAGCGCGCGCGCACAGGTGTTGCCTGACTTGTTTTGTCAGTCAATGGATGAGGTGCTTTTTTGAGCCACCAGTCTTTAACTTCCGCCAGAATAGTGGAGTCATCAGAATAGGCATGAATCCGAATCCAGCCGCGCACGCCGTGCGCACCCGAAACCCTTGCGATTTCGACTAGATCCTGAGGTTCTGAGATCGATGAAGAAGCAATCGTGCTTTTGGTCGGGATGCCCGAATTTTTCATCTTTATACCGTCAAAAGTCGTGAGTGTAGCCATTACTAGTAGAGTCACTACCAGAAGATGCACTAACGCACTGATTTGATGTCAGACGACACACGAATCCAGAATCACAAATGGCGAAGATCTACGGCGAGCACGCAGAAATCAATCTGGTTATTGCTCACCGTCTATCAACGCACATCAATAGAAAACCGATATTCGGTTCTATTAGGCTGCAGCGACTTTGCTGGCGTATTCTTTGACCAGACGAGCCACGGCTGGCGACAATTGTGCGCCAACACTTTTCCAGTACTCTACGCGTTCCAAGGACAAGCGCAATGCTTCTTCACCCTCATTTGCAACTGGGTTGTAGAAACCCAAACGCTCAATAAAACGACCATCACGACGATCACGTGAATCCGTTGCCACGATGCTGTAGAAAGGACGCTTTCTTGCACCGCCCCTTGCCATGCGAATCACCACCATAGGTAATCTCTTTCCAAAAAAATGTAATTGTGGGTATGAAATAAGCCCACTATATTAACACGGATCGATTATTTAGTAACCAAAATTTTAAAAACTGATCCGAGCACGAAATAGTCACGCTACCCAAGCCATTCAATAGCCTGATGAGGGCGTCTTGTTAGGCGCGTCTTGCCAGATAATGATAGGTGACTTCATCCTCTTCTTTTTGCAACAAAAGAGGGTTGCCAGTTTGCTTACAAAACGCCTGAAAATCACGTAACGCGCTGTGATCTGTTGTTTGCACTTCCAACACATCACCTGCTTGCAAGCCTGTCAACGCCTTCTTCGCCTTCAGTATGGGCAAAGGACAGCGTAAGCCTTTGGCATCGACCACGAGAGTCGGCTGCGGAATGCTCTCCAATGTAGAGTCTGTCACAACTTATCCTTGCAATTGATTATCAACCCAGCCTTGCACCTGCTCAAGCACAGCCGTGAGCGCAGAGACGTCAGAACCGCCACCCATCGCCATATCTGGACGACCGCCCCCTTTACCACCCAAACCTTCAGCCACATGACGCACCAGATCACCTGCTCGAATTCGATCGGTCAGATTCTTGGTCACACCACCGACGAGACTGACTTTGCCTTGTGAAACAGTGGCCAGTAAGATCACTGCCTTTTGCAGTTTATCTTTCAACTGGTCAGTCATTTCTCGCAAAGCCTGAGGCTCAACGTCTTTGACCTCTTTCACCAAAAGACGAATATCATCAACTAAAGTCACAGCTTGATCTGCCAGTGACGCACCCGTCCCCACATTGAGACGGGATTTCGCTTGTGCCAACTGTCGCTCCAGGTCTTTCACTTGTTCTTGGAGCGCTGTAATCCGAGCAGGTGCTTCATCAACGGATGATTTCACTTGATGTGCAATTTGTTGCGCTGTGGTATTTAAATTCTGCAACCAGTGCAAGGCATTATCACCGGTGATAGCTTCCACGCGGCGCACACCGGCGGCCACCCCACCCTCACTGACAATCTTAAAGAGACCGATATCGCCAGTACGTTCAACGTGCGTCCCCCCGCAAAGCTCACGAGAGAAACCAATACCCAAGACACGGACTGTATCGCCGTATTTCTCTCCAAACAATGCCATGGCACCACCCGCGATGGCATCATCAAATGACATTACCTGCGCCAACGCAGCTTCATTCTTCAAAATCTCTGCGTTCACAATGTCTTCAACACGCGCAATTTCTTCAGCGCTCATGGCACTGTCATGCGAAAAGTCAAAACGCGTTTTATCGGCATCAACCAATGAACCGCGCTGCTGTACATGTTGTCCCAACACGTCTTTGAGTGCTTTATGCATCAAGTGTGTCGCAGAGTGATTGCGAATTGTGCGCAAACGCCGCTGCGCATCCACCTGAGCCTGAACCTCATCACCGACTCGCAGCTCACCTTGCTCAATCGAACCTTGGTGGCCAAACACTTGAGCCTGAATTTTCTGCGTATCGTGCACAACAAATTGAGCTGAATCACTCGAGATTACGCCCGCATCACCCACCTGACCACCAGCTTCCGCATAAAACGGTGTGCGATCCAGTACAACAATCGCGTTCTCAGCCTCAGGGCCAATGCTTTCAACACTGGTTCCATCCACATAAAGCGCAGTCACTGTTGAAGTCGTTCTTAAGACGTCATAGCCATCAAACTCTGTGGGCACACCGTCGTAGTGCAAACCTTGCTGTGCTTTGAAACGGCCTGCAGCGCGCGCTTGTTCACGCTGACGTTGCATTGCGGATTCAAACCCTTCAAAATCCACTTCAATTTGTCGTTCACGACAAATATCAGCAGTCAGATCCACCGGGAATCCATAGGTGTCATACAACGTAAAGAGTGTTTGACCATCAAGCGCGGCACCTTGGTCAAGCTCAGCCAAAGCGGCATCCAGAATCCGCATGCCGTTTTCTAGAGTTTCCCCAAAACGTTCTTCTTCTTGCAGAACAACTTTTTCCACGCGTGACTGCGCCTCTGTAAGTTCAGGATAGGCAGAGCCCATTTCTTGAACCAGTACAGGCACCAGACGATAGAAGAATGGCTTGGTTTGACCCAACTTATAGCCATGACGTAACGCACGACGAATAATGCGTCGCAACACATAGCCACGACCCTCATTACTCGGAATCACGCCGTCAAGCACCAGAAAGGCACAGGCACGGATATGATCCGCGATGACTTTAAGTGAGTTGTTTGACAAGTCTTTACAACCCGTCACACGTGCGCTTTCAGCAATCAGCGTCTGAAACAAATCGATGTCGTAGTTCGACTGAACACCTTGAAGCACTGCTGAAATCCGCTCAAGACCCATACCCGTATCCACACACGGTTTGGGCAAAGGATGCATCACACCACCTGCATCACGGTCGTACTGCATAAAAACCAGATTCCAGATTTCAATGTAACGATCACCGTCTTCTTCAGGTGATCCGGGTGGTCCACCCCAAACATCAGGACCATGATCGTAAAAAATCTCAGAGCAAGGCCCACACGGTCCTGTGTCAGCCATTTGCCAGAAGTTGTCTGATGCATAACGTGCGCCTTGATTATCGCCAATGCGAACAATCCGTTCAGCAGGCACTTTGACCTCATCATGCCAGATGTCATAGGCCTCATCGTCTTCGCTATAGACTGTGACCCACAAACGTTCGGGATCAATCTGATAAACCTTGGTCAGCAATTCCCAGCAATAAAAAATCGCATCTCGCTTGAAATAATCACCAAAGCTGAAGTTACCCAACATTTCGAAAAAGGTGTGGTGGCGCGCGGTGTAACCCACGTTTTCAAGGTCATTATGTTTGCCACCCGCACGCACACATCGCTGCGAACTCACCGCACGGACATAGGGACGCTGTTCCTGACCTGTGAACACGTCCTTAAACTGCACCATGCCTGAGTTTGTAAAAAGTAACGTCGGATCATTCGAAGGAATCAAAGAAGACGAAGGCACAATCGTATGGTTTTTAGATTCAAAAAAATCCAGAAACCGCTGGCGTATTTCGGACGCTTTCATAGAAACAAAGTTCTCACAAACATAAGACATTAAAGAAGCGCGCAACGGATTCTAGACAGAACCGTTCGCGATTCGGATGCTGTCCCACAATGCAACATAATCTTGTGGCACAACAAAACCTTAAACCCTGATTATATGGGCATGGCTCGTATTAACGGAAATCTCACTGAGAAATTGCCCTTCGGAATGGGTTTGCCCGTGAAATTACCACAACACATACCCAAAATACATCAAGCACGCCAACAGTATGATTTCAATTTCGAGATTCGCACACAAAACCCTGATGAACCTGAACTTGCTCAAAAGATGTGAGTCGGCGTCCAACAAATTGCGGAATATAACCACTATCACATTCACAAGAACCATTCATCCCATCGTCATGTCCTACGCCAAAGAACCCAGGATACCAATTTCTTGGCTGTCCACTGGTCGCAGGATGACAAGCACGTAAAGCACGTCGTACTGCTGATACCGCTTGCCAATGCCCATTTTCACATAGTCCCAATCCTCCAGACTGCAAGCGCACAACTTGCCCGAGGGACGCACATTGTCCTGACAACACACCTTGAGTCCCCAACACCACTCCCTGACGTGCATCCAGTGTATTCGTAGCCACTACCGGACCCTCTAAGGTCAGCGGCCCACTTAGATGGATTGGTCGATTTTCATTTAACCGTACATAAGGCGGTAAATGCCCAGATTGCCATAACGCCAGCGCAATCGTGCCCTCAGGCAAGCGATTGGCATGACCAGGCAATGGGTTACTAAGTCGCCACACGCTACTCAACAATCGATCATTTTGATGCGGCAACACAACACCAGCTTGTGCACCCAGTACAAGACGTAAATCCAAGGTGTTTTGCACTGTCAACTCATTGATCTCACGAGGACGTGCCAATAACAATAACCATTGCGTACAACGTTCTTTCTCGCAAGTTTGTGTTTTAACGTGCGACAGACTGACCTCATAGTCCATCGGTGCTTGAACAGAAAATCCTTTCGGTAAGCGTTCCTGCGCAATCAAACTCTCCACTAGCTTCGAACCATGCACCCCAGCGAGTGATGATGCGGACTCGGTTTGATTAAATAGCGTCATAAAGTCAGTTTCCTGACCAATGGCTTTTTGAATATCTAGCAACCAGTACGCCATCGACTGAATGCGCGCTTGCATCAATGTCTGATTCCATTGTGATCCTGCCCAAACAGTGCCCAACACCAACAAGCCCAGCACAATGACACACTCCAGCAGCACTTGGCCTTGCTGCGCACGCATCAGTGAAAGGAAAACACAAAGTGATTCACATCGCCCGTCGCACACTGGGCATCCGCCAACACCGGGTTGTACGCAACTGCAGGCGTTGCATCACTGTTTTTAACGACGACAGCCGCACCCACACCTGCAATCGACACCTGGCTCGCCATACGCTGCATGACCGCAGCCAGCGTTGGGCAAGCCGCATGATTCACGAAATTCAAAGTCAACCGAAATGCCGAGCCATCTCCCATACCAGGCACTGTCTCCGGACTTAAAAGAACCGTGCCGTGCCCTCCCACACCTTTGCCACCTAAACCATGCGCCACCGCTTGATTATTCTCTGTGCCTTGAACCGTCACGACGGTGGCATCTCGTAATCCGTTCATCAACACCCTTTGGTCAACCTTGGCATAGGGGGTCGCACCAGCACCCACAGCTGTCATTTTTAAACGTGCCACAAAACGCTGCAAATCCTGCGCGACCCGTGGCACCTTGTTTTCTATCACATACCCTTGCACCGCTGGCAAACCAATAATGGCCATCAAGATCATTAACGCAGTCACGATCGACACTTCAACCAACGAGAACCCTTGCTGGCCTCGATAGGGTTTCTTTAAGGATTTTTGACCGTTACTGCGCACAACAACCTTCTGTACACTTTGTACGTAAAGAGACAAACTCTGTGACATACCACCTTCCTTACGATTGAACTGAAAACGACAGCATCATGAATTGACGCAACTCTTCAAAAACGCGCACATGCCAGTACGCCATAAAGAGCACAACAACTAATGAAACCAAAAGCAAACACCAGCGCACGAACACCGACTGACGACGTAGGCGTCGCGTAAGCTGCGACAACACCTGATCCGCACAACGCGAAAACCCAAAGGTCAACCCATGCACACGCACCCCACACTGCATCTCATTCCATAAATCCGCTTCAAACAGCCCTGTATCCATCGCCTGTATAGATTCAACCCCTAACTCCATGGCACTTACCATGCGCATCAAATGCTGACGCAACCAGGGCCTCGCATGGTTAAGTTGCAAATTCAAAATGGTGCACAATGAGACGCCTCGCACACCAAGCGTCTGCATCAAAGTGCTCGTCAGACTTAAAAAGCACAACGTTTCATATTCTCGGCTGCGCTTGTAAAACCCCCACTGATCAAGCTTTTCACGCTTGGCTCCCACCCAGTGATAACGGCTCCAGCCATAAAACGCACACAGCGCAGCCATCAGCACAACGACCCAAATGGCGTGTCGCTCAATACACTGCACCCAATTCATTAAGGCGCGTGTCCAAGAACCCGCAGGATGCTCACCTTCCAACCCAAACACGGCCATCAACTGAGGCCCGGTATAGAGCGGTAAAACTGTCAATACAAACACTGAAACCAACCAAGCGATCAATCCCGATAAGGTGGTCATCAAAAAATCACGGCGTGATTGCGCCATTTGCCGTGTTCTTTGTGCCATGTGTTTAAGCATGCTGATCATGGCTTGCTGGCCAGCGGTTTGTGTCATCGCCAAACAAATCACATCGGTCTGAGGCAGCGTGCCCTGAAACGTCTGCGCCAAATTACCGCCCGTGAGCAAATAGCGATTCGCCCACCAATGTGCCAAGACGCTGCGCGCACTAGAAGCCTTTGCACGTTGTGCATCATTTTGAAAAAGCTCAAGCAATGAGCGACCGGTCATTTGTGCCTCTAGTGTCGTCGCCAAATCTTCGTAATAAAGACCACGCGCAGACCCAAAACGCCAACTTGCAAAACGTACTTGCCAGGGAAGCTGACAACGTGTCAACGACAGGGGTTGTTCCGACTCTGAAACAACGGTCAATCCATCAAAGTCTGTTTTTAAATCCATGTCAGCACCCAAAACGACTTTCAAACTCAAGTGGGTCTAGCCAGCCATTGGTCATAAACCGAAATGCACGTTCACGGGCGCTGAGAAACCCGTGCGACTTTAGAAACCTCATCGTTTCTGCTTGAAACGCGGTCATGCCCGAAGCACTCCCCGTCTGTTGTAAAAGCCAGCGATCAAAGTCAGCAATACGCATGGGCTCAAGCATTTCAGCAGCCATCAGAAACCCTGAATAACCTTGACGAAAAGGATCTGGTTCTGAACGCTCATCCGCACTCAACTTGCATGCCGGACATCCTTGTAGGTTTCGAAACCGTGCCTGCGAATGAATGTTTGGCCAGCTTTGTGTACTTTGTTGCAACCAGTTTTGAGCTTGCGGCAAACTCATGGGTTGTCCCAAAGCGCTATATCGCGGAGTCTGAGTGAGCCACTGATCGGTCGTGAATGAGCACGATGCACATAAGCGATTGAGTAATGCCTGATACACCAACAACTTTAGGGTGCCTGGGACACTGAGCAAATCCACAGACAAACCCAGCAAAGGTGAGCACAAACGATGAATAATTTGCACAACAGAGCCTGCGTGTATCGTTGAATACACACTCACGCCAGCCACCAGCAGATCACCCAGCGCACGCGCACTACCGGCATCCCGAATCTCACCAATTAAGACATCGTTGGCGGCACTTCGTTTAATCGCCTGCAACTTAATATCGAATCGATTGACGGATTTCATCTCATGGCCAAACACGGTAATCGCACACTGAATCGCGTTTGGAATTTCCAACTCAACCGGATCTTCCAATGTCATCACTTTTCTGTCGGACGGTAAACCGCAAATCAATGAGGCCAAAGCGGTCGATTTACCACTGCCTACAGCCCCCGCAAAGAGCACCGCACCTCCCGTTGCAAGACGTGCACGCTCAAAGCATGGCAACTGATCAGATTCATAGCCCAACTGAGCCATCTGCGCATGCACTAGGGTCCGATCTCGATTCAGTATCCGCAACGTCACACTCGGTCCTTGATGGCTACTGACAGACGCCCAACGCAAACGCAAAGTTTGCCCGTTAATCGTGCGCTCAAACCGTCCTTGTTGCTCAAGCTCAGGCTCAAACACTGCCCCACTACCGCCTTCGATGCTCATCCAAAGTACGCTCAGTAGTTCTTGCATTAGTTCTTTACTGATTTGTGCAAACTCAGCCGGTCTGACGAGTCGACCACGCACAGAAAACGCCACACTCGCCCACGTCTGCCCAGAAAACACACTGAAATGCAAATCACTGGCGCCATGCTGCAAAGCCCAAGTCAACATGTCATCAAACACACAAAACAAGACGTGCCCGGGTGTTGCTGCACGTACGGGTTGTGACAATCCAGACGGGCGACCTTTAAGATCTGGGCGTGCAATCCGTGCAATCACACTAAACTGCGTCGCATTGACAGCAATCAGCGGTGGACTTGCTAATTTCAAACCTGCTTGTTGCATAGCAATCAGCACGGCGAGGACATCGTCATCACGTGCAAACTCAGACAAGACAATCGCCAGTCCCAAACCAGACCGCAGTTGTAAGGGACATATACGTTCGACCAATCGATTGGTATCTAACGCAAGGCGATGAGCCACACCCTGAAATTGTCCAGACTGTAATTCAGACACATCTTCTAAACGTCCCATGTCGATTGCGCGACTGGCATCACGCAATGTGGTGTAACGATACTTATTAAATGTCAGAGACTTCACCGAACGGACTCCGACTTCAAACTAGCCATCATCGGCATGCACAAGCGCTCGCGCCCCTGGTTGGTTTGCAACACAGCGCAAGGCGGGCGGACCGACAGCAAGGTAATCGCTTCTGAAGACAAACGCGCGGTCTTAGCATTTTTGAGGTTTAAATTCAGCGCGTGCCCACGGTGCAAGATGCGCACCGACAATGCAGGCCCAACACCCCAGATTGCCAGTAAGCGCTTAGGCTCTGGGTGACTTGGTGTTTGCGCTACAGCTTCTAAAGAGCCTGACCAGACACGACCTTGCCCTAGCTCTTGCCTAAGCAACTTACCTAGTCGAAGTACAGATGATGCGGGTACGGACGGTTGGTGATACACAGAGGCCTCAGCAGATGTCGCCATTGCCATCACACTGCACAGCAACATGGATAATTTAGTCACGGGCTTAAATATCCAATTGGCACGCCATTGAGTTTTTTGCCATTCAGTTTTTCGACATTCAACGTTCAATTAAATCTCCTTCGAGAAACAATCGGATTTGAGAAGATTCGTTCGTCTGTGCTGACATGGTTAAAACACCTGCAGATAGAATCTCTAGTCGCAGCTTGCGCCAGCGCACCTGCAGGGCAGAATCTTGCAACTTGGGAAAATGCTTTAACCACATCGACAATTGCAGTTGGCGATATGCACTTGGTTCTTGCACTTGATCTACGTTCGGTGGCATCGTCACAGCGGCTTCAAGACGTTGTGCGCTGAGTTCCACTGTCTCAAAATATCGACTCAAACGCTGTAACTCAGCAAACCAATCTGAATACGCAGTTGATGGATATTTTTGAGATACGTGAGTGCCAGACAAAGTGACCTGTAGCAACACATCCGTTCGATCCAGCGAAACTGACTGCAACGACCAGTGTGGATTCAAAGCACGCTGCAGCTGTTGATTAGTCGTATTTGCATTTGTACGCACATACGCTGCACGACACTGTGCAGCCAACGCTTGAAGTTCGCACTGAATCGTTTCTAATTGCCATCCAAAGCCTTGCACTGGCAAAGACGATAACGCTTCAAACAAGGTATTAATCGCTTCTGGTGGCGTTGGTTGAGAGCGTGCGTGTGATGTTTGAGTCTGCCGAGTAGACTCAGATTCTGGTGCACTCAGACCTATTGGTGATTGTGCCGATGGCTGCCTCAAAACGAACCATCCGACCCACAACAAAACCAACATCAAAACCACGACAATCCAATGCCCAACCACATACGTGGTTTTTAAACGCTTCAAGCGCGCAGTCTGATGAATTGGAATCACCGGTGTGGCAGCATTTTGCAGCTTTACACCCACGGCCTTAAGTAACTCTGCAAAGGCATCATCTTGTGTCAACTCTTCGTCAGAGCCATACACAGTCTGGCTTTCTAGCTCTGGATAACGTTCACGAAGTACCGTCTCTAACTGCACAACTTGGTCTTCTGTATTTAGCCAGCAATCCGTTTGTGACAACACATTGCCTTCATGAACCGCCACCACCCAAATCTTTTCTGGGGCAATCACCCAACGCAAGAAATGAGTTCCTTTGGGATGGCTTAAAGCAAACTGTGACGCCACACACACCATCTGTGCGCTTGGACGCAAGCGTGTGCCTGAAGGCGGTAAAAAACCGATCGTTGTCGACTGCCCCCCAGGTCGATTCCACCATTGCACTCGCTCTTTGGACAATTGGCGCAACAGCAGTTTTTGACTTCGTGCCCCCACCGTGGGCAACCAGCGCAAACCAAATACCCAGACTTGAGATGCACGTTCAAGTGAATCGGATAAATCCGACCGATAAAGCATCTGACAACCCGGCGACACACTCACCCAGGACATGATGGTTTTCTGTTTCATCCCACGCTCACCATAAAACCTTGCACATTGAAGATATTCACCACTTTAAAGACCTTCTTCTAGCTGAGCCGTCACAAAGATCAGCGTGGTGCGCTGCTGTTGTGCCAAATGATCGTGACCACCCAGAAACTTCGGTGCACCGGGTGACAATCGTGTCGTGTCACTTTCTTCTTGCCGTTCTTCAAAACCAGCAATTAACACTGGACGCCCGGGTCTGAGCGCCACTTGCTGAACCGTGCCACTGCCTGAGACAGTTAATTGCTGCACCTGAAAATGATTACTTTCGCTACCAAATTGCAAGGCCTTCAACGGCAAAGCCACCGTGTTGTCGTAGGCAACCGACAATAAAATCTGCCCATCGTCTTGTACATCAGGCACCAAAGTCAGAAATGAGCCCGTCGTTTCCCGCTTCTGGCTGATCGCCACCCCGGATGGAATAGAACCTGCCTGACCTTTGTCGGTAATCTGCGCAGGCAAAGCCTGAACCTGATCGACATAGGTAAAAGTTGAACGCACTGCGTGCGTGACAGGTCTGCGATTCATGGTCACCACAGGCACAATTGTGTGCCGATGCACATTGGCGTAATCAGCCAGCGCTCGGATTGCCAGACTGCCACGCACGGCTTCATCGCCAACGCGCAAACTGAATGAAGCACCTTCTGCAGCTTTATGTGTACTGCCCCCATCCAAAGACAATAGACCCTGTGCAAAGGCCAACGACCAATCAAACCCTTGCTGCTGATTTTCTTTACGCGTCACTGTCATTTCTTCAAACACCAAGCGCACACGTTGGCTCATGGAACGGTTCACAGACTCCAAATAGGCCGCAACTCGCGCCAAGGCTTCAGGCGTATCTACAATCACAATCGATGTCAACGAACCAGATTGGGCTGAAACAGTGGCTGCACGCGTCAAAAATGGTTCAAGACGCTGTTGAATGGCCTCCAAAACAGGTTGTTTGGCCAATGCGAGCGTGGTTCTGGCTGAACTCTGGAATCCTTTTTCTTCATCAGAACCCGCACGCCCCAACGACATTTCAGTTTCTGCTGAAAGCGTCAAAACTCGGACATCAAAGACTTGCGCTTGTGTCCGAAAAATCTCAATCGCCTGATTGTGATAGCGCCAGTGAACATCATATTGAGCCGCCATCACATCAAGAATTTTGGCTAAGGGATACGTCCCATACATCACTGGCAGCTGAACCTGTGCACTGACTTGTGCATCCTGATCAATATGCTGCAATCTGGGTAAAAAGTGATGAGAGGGCAACAAAGCATCCGGTAAAACGCGCACAGGAATCGATGAGGCGATCGCAATGCGCGACGCAATTTCCTGTAAGCTCGCACGCTTATCTTTAAAAATCATTGTCGTACGAACCTGAGCACGCAAAGCCTCAGGCAAAGTAACCTCACTCGATAAAGACACGGGTTTGCCCGTCACCCAAGGCTTACTAACCATTTGATGGTCAGGCTGGTTACGTGGCTGCTTAAAAGCTTCTTGTGCCTGCATCATCTGCTGATGAATGATTTGTTGCTGATGTTGGCTGCGAGCGACCTCACGATGCAGCATGCACCCCGCACACTGAAGACCTAAACTCATGCAAAAAACTAATGACAAACGTTTCACAATCGAGGCAAAACTCATCATGGACGCCCCGCTGTTTGTGCACTGACATCACACACTTCGTTGGCAGAAATCACCCGTAAAACTTGATTGCTATAGAAACATGGCTGTAATGCACGACCTGTCATCTGAACCGCATCGAGCAGTCCACGCACAGCGGTCTGAAAATCACCCTCGAATCCTGCTTTAGCAGTGACGGGAACATCGACCGGTACAGCCCAGTGGCTATTCTCAAAGCGCCAATCTGCTTGATTTGCCCAGCGCGCCAGCGTCTGTCGGACTGTGCCGTCTGAGACATGTGTTTCGAACCGAACGCAGGCTTGCGGTGAATTAACAAGCGCAGCGGCGGCAGGTCGCGCAGGTGCCAAATTAGTCCGAATAGCGTCAGCTCTAAGACCACCGCCTTGAAAACGGATTTGCGGCCAATGACCTTCAACGATCGAATATTTACCTTTTGTCTGCACGGGTGCCAGTTTCCACTGACCAAACTCCAAAACCAAGACAGCAGGTACCGGCTGACCAGGATGCCATTGCAACCAGATTCGCCAGGCATCAGAAAACACTTGTAATGGAGCTACACGCGGGTCTCCACTGAGCGACCAGGCAAAATCGGGTTCCCCAACAAGCTGATAGGGATCAGGATCAGGCTGAGCATGCGCCAGATGTCTTGCGCATCCACTCAAAGCCAAGGCAGACAACACAGACAACACAGCACTCAGAATCGCTTTTGCCATAATTCAACCTCACTGATGGAGGCAACATCATGCCTTGAGTCCCAAACGTCGACAATTGTGTGGGTCAACAATAGAAAAAGCCACAGTGCTTTTCAACACAGTGGCTTTAAAAAATCAGTGGTATTAGTCTGTGCGTGCGTCACAGACTAAGCAACTTATTGACCGGTTTTGATCACTCGATCTGCAGCAGCTTTAGCGGTTTGCAAAGCTTCCATCGGTGGCACTTCGCCTGTGATGGCACGCATATAACCTGCATTAAGCACAGTCCGCGCTTTCGGATAATGTCTAGCACGGAAGCCTCGGCTGTCTTTTTGCTTTGTTGCAGCGGCTTTTTGAATCATATCGCGCACACCCGGTGTCTTGTCGTAATAAGACACATTGGCAGCTCGCAGCGCTGCGTCCGTGAGTGGTAGATAACCTGTTTCCTGATGCCATTTTGCGGCAATAGCAGGCGTTGACAAATAGCGCAAAAACTCAGCGACAGCTTTGTGGTTTGCAGCAGGTCGATCTTTGGTGACCCACAACGCGCCACCTCCCACAAACGGTTCATGACGCACTTTACTTTCTTGGGGATAAAAAGGCAAAGGTGCCACACCAAAACGAACTCCCGAATCCTTCAAACGACCTGTTGCCGAAGACGTCGTCGTTAAGACTGCACAACGCCCATCCGCAAAACTTGCATCCGGTTCGTCATTATCTGCACTATGCACCATTAAATCGACTTTTTTCCAGCTTCTCATCAAAGACAAGTGTCGCATATACAGTGTTCCAAAATTAAACGTTGGACTCTGTTTGCCAGTAAAGCCGTTATCTGGATTGAGATACAGCTTGTCATTCATGGGCGCCAAGTTTTCTAAATGCACATTGACCTGATGGCTCGATGCATAAGGACAGGACGAATTCCCTTCATTACGCAACTGCAACAAATGTGCTTGCAATTCAGACCAGCTCTCTGCGGGCTTATTGGGATCAAGGCCTGCATTGCGATAGGCGTCTAAGTTGTAGAACATCACAGGCATTTCAGCCATCATGGGAAATGCCAACAATTGACCCTTGGCATCACGCACAAATGACGTAGTTTTGGAGCGGAACCAAGAAGCATCCTTAATCGGATATTTGGCTAGCAACTGATACAGTGGCATCATGGCCTTGTGATCGGCAATCACTTCAGGCGCATGGGTGTCAAAAAGTTGAATCAGATCAGGTTTTTTACGATCCCCACTCAAGGCTTTTTGACCGGCATTCACCAAACGCTCTTGCGTTGAGAAATGATCCAAATCCACTTTCACATTCGTTTGTTGTTTATTAAAATCAGCGACTATTTTTTCAAATAAGGCCCGATTGGGTCCGTGCAAGGAATACCATAAACTTATTTCAACGGGTTCAGCATATGCACTTGTGGCTGTCCCCAACATCAGAATTCCTGCTGTCACTGCACTAAGAACTGATTGATTCACAATCGACTTCCTTATTAAAAAAGATTCGGTCAAAGACCAATGAACTTATATGAGAGCCAATCAAATACCCATAAACGGAAAGATAGGCTCAGGTTTCAAACCACTCACAATGTCGGCCATCGCCCGTCCGGAACCGACCCCCATGGTCCAGCCCAACGTGCCATGCCCGGAATTTATATATAAGTTTGGAATACGTGTTTTTCCAATCAAGGGGACATTCGACGGTGTCGACGGTCTGAGCCCTGTCCAAAACTGAACCCGATCAAAATCTAGCACCCCATCAAACAACGCTCGGGCTTGATCCGTCATTGCCTGACAGCGCACAGGATTGAGTGTTCTGGAATAGCCTGACAATTCGGCTGTCCCTGCCATCCGAATGTTGTCGCCCAAGCGCGTATAAACCACTTTATGCGAGCTGTCTGTCAGGCTCACAACCGGCGCTCTGTCTGGATCGAGAATCGGGAAAGTGGCGGAATATCCTTTAGTCGGATACATCAAGCAATGAATGCCTAAAGGGCGCATCAGTTGTGGCGTAAAACTACCCAAACTGACCACCACGGCATCACCATGAACTTCATCATAGCAACCATCACTGCGAACAACCTCAACACCGCGTGCGAGTCCATTTTCACCACGAATCACTTGCGTAATGCGGGTGGAATACAAAAACTCAACGCCTTGTGCCTGTGCGAGTTCAGCTAAACCTTTGGTAAAGAGGTACGCATCTCCTGACTCGTCACTCGCGGTATAGTCGCCCCCCACAATCACGGCGCGGTGTGGAGCCAGCGCAGGCTCAATTTCAATCACTTCGTCTGCGGTCACCACCCGACGATCGACACCAAAATCTCGCATGACGTCAGCCGCTTTTTGTGACGCATCAAACTCCGCTTTGTCTTGATAAAAGTTCAGAATACCGTTTTCAAGATGATCGTAAGAGATGTCTAAGGTCTGACGCATCTCCTTGAGCGTTTCATGGCTATATTGAGCCAAACGCACCATAGCTTCAATATTGCGATTCAAGCGCGAAGGCAAACATTCTCTCAAGAACCCCAAACCCCAGACCCATTGGCGCCAGTCAAACTGGGGGCGAAACAGCAAAGGGGCATCTTTTTTATTGAGCCACTTGAGCAACTTCAACGGTGCTTGCGGATTGGCCCAAGGTTCTGCATAGGACACAGATATCTGCGCACCATTGGCAAAGGATGTTTCAAGACCGGCGGAAGTTTCACGATCAATCACAACCACATCATGGCCCGCTTGGCGAAGCCACCAGGCAGTGCTCACACCGATAATGCCACTGCCAAGTACGACAACCTTCATAAAAATGTCTCCTGCAGGATTAACTGCTTACAGCAATCAGTTTAGCCTTAGCCAGCATTTGCATCATCTGCTGGCGTAAACGCATCCATAAAAAATGCTTCTTCCGGTAATTGAGCCTGAGCGCTAAAAGTCTTACGCGCCGATTCCACCATGGCTGGATTTCCACAGGCATACACTTCGTACGCACTCAGATCAGTGTGATCATCGAGCACGGCTTGATGCACAAATCCAGTGCGACCTTCCCAGTTATCTTCTGGCAAACCATTTGACACCACAGGAATATATCGGAAGTTTGGCAAAGTCGTTTCCCATTCTCGAGCCAATGAATCCATGTATAAATCTTGAGGGCGACGACCACCCCAATAAAACACAACAGGTCTTTGGCTCTCTAGGGCAATCAGTCTTTCGACGATGGCCTTGATGGGCGCAAATCCTGTGCCACTGGCCAAAAGCACAATGGGTTTATCACTGTCTTCACGCAAGAAAAATGAACCTAAGGGGCCTTCAAAGCGCAAAATCTCACGCTCTTTCATTGCAGTTTCACCGGCACCAAACACATGATCCGTAAAGAGACCACCCGGCATATGGCGCACATGTAATTCCAAACTCGCAATTTTGTCTTGCGGTGCATTCGCAATGGAGAAACTACGACGCTTGCCACCTTTCAAGAGTAAATCAATGTACTGACCTGGGTAATATCGAAACGTATCGGCCGAGGGCAATTGCAAGGTCAAAACTGCTACATCAGACACAGGAAAAGCCAATTGCGTGACTCGAACTGGTAATTTACGCACCTCAATATCAGTCGCTAAGCGCACCTGTAATGACTCAATCACCATATCCGAACGGGGATGAGCCTGACAAAACAGCGTATAGCCAGCCTCCAGATCTTGCGGCTCCAACACGACTTCTGGGGCTTTACCTGCATCAAACTCGCCGGAAATCACTTTGCCACGGCAACTTGAGCAAGAGCCACTGCGACAGCTATACGGTAAAAGAATGCCTGCATCCAGTGCCGCATCAAGCACGCTCTGATCATCCCTTGCGGTGAATTCATACGCACCGGGTTCGACCCGAATTTTATAATTTGTCATCTTTAATCAATATCTACTTAAAGCGTTACACAAGTGTTGTAAGTAAAACTGGCGACTTTAATCGCGTCTCTAAAACTCGACCTTTTCTGGCACGTCGAGTGAGATAGACTTCCAGTGTGGCACCCGTGAGTGTATCGACACGCTCACGATTACGTGAAATACCCTGTATTTGCAATGACAATCCATCGCATGGTGCAACCTGACTCAGTGTGGCATCTTCATCGAGTGAGATCATCACCGTGCCGCGCCCACCAGCCGTGAGTTTACGCAATTCCTGACGAGGCACCACGGCCAAGCGATCATTTGACGACAACAAAGCCACGTGAGTGGACGCTTGTGACAACAATACCGGCTTCAGAATCGTTTCGCCCTCTTCTAGCGTCATGAACTGTTTGCCTGCTTTTTGCTTGGACTGCATCGCTCTAAATGGCGCTTCAAAGCCCAGACCTGATGAGTTACTCAAAAGCCAAATCGTCTGATCAGAAGCTGCTAAATAATGCACCAGTTGTGTACCTGGCTCTAAATCTAGCAAGGCCGTCAGCGGACTGCCATCGCTGCGTCCCGATGGCAGTGATGACACCGCCACCGTATAAGCCCGACCATTCGAACCAATCGCAACCAAATGATCGGTCGTGCGACATTCAAAGGTTCCGTAACATTCATCACCCGCTTTGAAATTAAATTGCGAAGCTTCATGACCATAGCCCTGACGCGTGCGCACCCAACCCAGCTTGGAGACGATCACGGTAACGGGTTCATCCACGACTTTGACTTCTAGAACAGCACGCTGCGCAACTTCAATCAAGGTGCGACGTTCATCACCATATTGTTTCGCATCGGCTTGAATCTCTTTAATCATCAAGCGTCGCAAGGCCGCTGGCTTATCCACCAACTCTTGGAGCTTTTCTGCTTCCTGACGACGATCCTGCAATTCCTGCTCAATGCGAATGCCCTCTAAGCGGGCCAATTGGCGCAAACGCATCTCCAGAATATCGTCAGCCTGCCGCTCCGTCAGATTAAAAGTGCTCATCAAATCCTGACGAGGCTCATCAGACTGACGAATGACGCGAATCACCTCATCGACATCCAGATACACAATCATGCGCCCTTCAAGTACATGAATGCGATCTAGAACTTTTTCGAGGCGATACTGACTGCGTCGCAAAACGGTTTGGCTGCGAAACTGAACCCACTGCTGCAAGATAGTAAGCAGCGACATTTGATGCGGCAAGCCGTTGATATCCACACACACCAAATTCACAGCCACATTCGTTTCTAGACTTGTTTGCGCCAGCAAGGTGTTAACCAGCTCATCACGATCTATCCGAGACGTCTTAGGCTCAAAAACCAACCGGACTTCGGCTTCTTTACCAGACTCATCACGCACGGCATCCAGTAAGGACAACATAAGCGTGCGGGTTTGCTGTTGCTCAGCGGTCAGCGATTTACGGCCTGTACGGACTTTCGGATTGGTTAAGTCTTCGATTTCTTCTAGAACTTTCTGACCCGATGTGCCGGGTGGCAATTCATGGATTACCAGCTGCCACTGCCCCCGTGCAAACTCTTCAAAACTCCAGCGCGCACGCGCTTTCAAGGAACCTCGACCAGTGCGATAGATCTGTGCAATTTCTTCGCTCGTATTGATAATTTGCCCACCCCCTGGAAAATCTGGCCCCGGGATGTACTCAAGCAATTCATCATCGGTTAGTTGATCATTTTTAATCAGCGCCACGCATGCATTGGCAACCTCAGTCAAATTATGCGACACGATTTCTGTGGCCATCCCCACGGCAATGCCAGAAGCACCGTTTAACAGCATAATCGGCAAACGGGCGGGCAATGTGACTGGCTCTTGCTGACTGCCATCGTAATTTGGAATGAAATCAACCGTACCTTCATCAATTTCGTCTAACAACAGTCGTGCAAACGGGGTTAACCGTGCTTCGGTATAACGCATCGCAGCGGCATTATCCCCATCACGCGACCCAAAGTTACCCTGACCATCAATCAAGGGATAACGCAAACTAAAGGACTGCGCCATACGAACCAGCGCGTCGTAAGCCGCCTGATCGCCGTGTGGATGAAACTTACCCAGCACATCACCCACCACCCTCGCTGACTTCACGGGTCTTGCACCAACGCCCAGTCCCATTGCCTGCATAGCGTACAAAATGCGGCGCTGCACAGGTTTCTGACCATCACCCAGATCGGGCAAAGCACGGCCACGCACCACAGACACGGCATAATCTAAATACGCCTGCTCGGCATACAGCCCTAGCGTGAGCGTTTCCTCAGAATCGGGTTCAAACAATGAACCTTGAAAACCATCAGTCATGTATAAAAAACCTTTTTACGGTTTGAAATCAGAGATCGACTTGCGCCAAATTGCCTTTTTCTTCGATCCACAGCCGCCTTTGCGCGGATTCACCCTTACCCATCAGCATCGTAAAGAGCGAACGGGTCTGATCAAAGCCAAGATCTCCATAAGACACTTGTAGCAAACGGCGTGTATCTGGATTCATCGTCGTCTCCCAAAGCTGCTCAGGACTCATTTCACCCAGACCTTTAAAGCGACCAATGCGCCAGGCTTGCTCACGCACACCTTCTTGTCGCAATCGTTCAAGTAATGCTTCAAGCTCGCCTTCATCCAAACAATAGAATTTGCGAGCTGGCCGTTTGCCTTGTGCACTCACATCCACACGGAACAGCGGCGGACGTGCAACAAACAGATGGCCTTGTTCCACAAGCTTGGGGAAATGACGAAAGAACAACGTCAGCAGCAGCACTTGAATATGAGAGCCGTCAACGTCCGCGTCTGACAAAATACACACACGTCCGTAACGCAAACCACTTAGATCCACCTCATCATCAGCACTATGTGGATCCACGCCAATTGCAACCGCAATGTCGTGAATTTCATTGTTTGCAAACAATCGATCCCGATCCACTTCCCAAGCATTGAGCACTTTACCGCGCAGAGGCAAAATCGCCTGAAAAGACTTATCACGCCCCATCTTGGCTGAACCACCAGCTGAGTCCCCTTCCACCAGAAACACTTCGGTGCGGCTAATGTCGGTCGATTCACAATCGGTCAGTTTGCCAGGCAACACCGCCACACCAGAGCTTTTACGTTTCTCAACTTTTTGTGCAGCTCGTGTACGCGCTTGTGCATGACGAATCGCCGCTTCGGCAATCTTTTTGCCGTACTCCACGTGTTGATTAAGCCAAAGCTCCAGACTCGGGCGTACAAACCCGCTCACCAAACGCACGGCATCACGGCTATTGAGTCGCTCTTTAATTTGCCCCTGAAATTGCGGATCCAACACTTTGGTCGACAACACAAAACTGACTTTGGCAAACACATCTTCAGCCAACAGTCGCACGCCTTTAGGCAGCAAGCTATGCAATTCTGCAAAGCTTTTGACGGCCAGAAACAAACCTTCACGCAATCCAGACTCGTGCGTACCACCTGCAGGTGTCGGAATCAGATTGACGTAAGATTCGCGAAACACAGTCGCTTCATCACGCCAAGCAACCACCCATTGAGCGCCCTCACCTTCGGAGAACGACGCATCATTGGCATCGGCGTACTGCTCGCCTGTTAGAAAAGGCACCATTAAGGTGCTTTCATCAATCTCTGAAGCTAGATACTCTTGCAAACCATCTTTGTACTGCCAGGTTTGTGTTTCACCTGATTTTTCTTGGGTAAAGGTCACAACCACACCGGGCAACAACACGGCTTTACTGCGCAACAGGCGAATCAAGTCATTGAGTGGTAAATGCCCGCTATCAAAGTATTTAGCCTGTGGCCAGAGTCGAACACGTGTGCCGCTGCGACGTTTGCCCACAGTGGCGGTTTTTTCTAAGGGTTCAGTCACATGTCCTTCTTCAAAGCACATTTCATACTGACCAGCATCACGCCACACAGTTAATTCCAGCCGTTTCGACAAAGCATTGGTGACAGATACCCCAACACCATGCAATCCCCCTGAAAACGCATACGCACCTTCTTTGGCATGCTTTTCAAACTTACCCCCGGCATGTAAACGACCGAAGACCAGCTCGACCACAGGGACTTTCTCTTCTGGGTGCAAACCAACCGGAATGCCACGACCATCGTCTTCAACCGTAATGCCACCGTCGGTCAGCAAAGTCACATCAATTCGTTTGGCGTGACCCGCCAGCGCTTCATCGGCTGCATTGTCAATCACCTCTTGCACAATGTGCAAAGGATTTTCTGTACGCGTATACATTCCAGGGCGCTGGCGCACAGGCTCCAGACCTTTTAGAACTTGGATCGACGCTTCGTCATAAACAGGAGAAGACAAAAGAACCTCTCAGAGAACACTTAATTTAGGAGTGCGATTGCACACAGACCGTTGCACGCACAAAAACAGACATCATCAATTTTCAGTGCAGATTACAACATCATTTTAGAAAATTTTAACCTGAACGGATTCGCAGTCTCATTGGACACACGACTAAGCTCATGGTGCCTCGCACAAAGAAAGCTTGCACCTTGGCATGTCGCACATCAATCAACGAACCTGATTTACTGTTATTTTATACAGCATTTAGCAAATAAAATACAACAAACAATTCACCGCGGTATAATGGCATCGGTGCGCACAATGAACCATGTACCGCACAAACAGAAATTACACTGCCGTAGTCATTTTGACAGACAGAAAGCGTGCAGCTAATTCATGAAAAACAAAACTGTTCATGAATTCGATGGTATGCTTTCAGGAACGATTACTCTGAAAAAGCTTCAAGGTCTCAAGGTTTGATAGTCCTTCGGTACTGTCATCATGAATTTGGCAAATCGTCAGATTCTGTCCAGAGAACAGTCACAAGCACACTATGTGCCAGAAATCTTTCTTAAACTATTCACTTGAGCCTCAGGCTTTTTTCTAAAAACCTTTTCATCTTTCTTTTCAGACAGTGAGTGCCGAAATGAGCGAAAACATCAAGAACGTCAGCGACGACTCTTTTGCGACCGACGTCCTGACATCAGACAAGCCCGTTCTGGTTGATTATTGGGCAGCCTGGTGCGGTCCTTGCAAAATGATTGCCCCAATTCTGGAAGAAGTCGCCAAAGAATACGGTGATCGCGTGACCATCGCCAAACTGAACGTCGATGACAACCCGCAGACTGCTGCCAAATTTGGAATCCGTGGAATTCCGACACTCATGGTGTTTAAAGACGGCAAGCCCGCCGCCACAAAGGTCGGTGCCCTGTCTAAAGCACAACTGATTGAGTTTATTGACCAGTCCGTTTAATTTTCATTAGCCGTTTCAATCCATTGCGCGAGACACTTTCCTGTCTCGCCATCCTCCACCGAAGCGGCTCCATTCCTTTATCTCTCCTGAATTCATGCATCTGAACGAACTCAAGGCACTGCACGTCTCGCAGCTGCTGGAAATGGCTGCAAGCCTCGAAATAGACAACGCAAACCGTCTACGCAAACAAGAACTGATGTTTGCCATCATGAAACGTCGCGCCAAACAAGGTGAACAAATCTTTGGCGACGGTGTTCTCGAAGTCTTACCTGACGGTTTTGGTTTTTTGCGCTCGCCCGAGACATCGTATCTGGCCAGCACAGACGACATTTATATCTCGCCTTCGCAAATTCGTCGCTTTAATCTTCACACAGGTGATTCCATCGAAGGTGAAGTGCGCACCCCGAAAGACGGTGAACGTTACTTTGCTTTGGTGAAAGTCGACAAGGTCAACGGCATTGCCCCGGATCTGATCAAACATCGCATCATGTTTGAAAACCTGACGCCTTTGCATCCCAATGCACCGATGCGTCTGGAACGAGACATCAAAAGCGAAGAGAACCTAACCGGTCGGATCATGGATATTTTCGCCCCCATTGGTAAAGGTCAGCGTGGTTTGATCGTGGCCTCACCCAAGTCAGGTAAAACCGTGATGATGCAGCACATTGCACACGCCATCACGACCAACTATCCAGATTCAACCCTCATCGTCATGCTGGTTGACGAGCGTCCCGAAGAAGTGACTGAGATGCAACGCACAGTACGTGGTGAAGTTGTAGCCTCCACATTTGATGAGCCTGCCATTCGTCACGTGCAAGTTGCTGAGATGGTGATCGAACGTGCCAAGCGACTGGTTGAACTTAAAAAAGACGTGGTTATTTTGCTGGACTCCATTACGCGTCTAGCTCGTGCCTATAACACTGTAGTTCCCTCTTCCGGCAAAGTATTGACCGGGGGTGTTGATGCCAATGCTCTGCAACGTCCCAAGCGCTTTTTTGGGGCAGCGCGCAATCTCGAAGAAGGTGGTTCACTCACCATCATTGGAACTGCTTTGATCGAAACCGGCAGTCGTATGGATGAAGTGATCTATGAAGAGTTTAAAGGCACTGGAAACTCCGAGGTTCATCTGGAGCGCCGCTTAGCTGAGAAACGAATCTACCCAGCCATTAATCTGAATAAATCCAGCACACGCCGTGAAGAACTGCTGATCAAAGCCGATTTGTTACCCAAAATCTGGGTGCTGCGCAAATTCATTCACGACATGGATGAGGTGGAAGCCATGGAGTTCATTCTCGACAAGATGAAGTCCACCAAGACCAACGCCGAGTTCTTTGAACTGATGAAACGCTAAGAACTCGGGTTGAACATCTCTAACGAATCTAGTTCGATGTAAGTTAATTAAAAAACGCTCAGAAGCAACTTGTTTCTGAGCGTTTTTTAATCTGACAGTTTTACTGATTTTCTTGTTTAAGTGCCTGCTCAGCGCGGTCTTTTTCACGCTGCTCAGCACGTGTCAGACCCCCTTCTACAAGCTCTGGCTCTCTACCCAACTCAATCCGAAAAACTTCTGTTTTAGGTGTTTGCGGCTCAACTTCTGCAGAGTTCGCTGATCCATCAGAATCATGCGTATCTTGTGCTTGCTTCTGAGTCTCTTCATCAGCAGATGACAGATCGGTAGTCTCATCATCTTTGTCAGATTCAGGCATTTTATCCGGTGTTTCCCCAGCCTCAATCATCTGCGGATCCGCCCAAGGTCCCACGATGTTGTAATGCAATGACAGCATATGTTCGATTGGGTTTTTAAGAATATATTGCCCAACCAATGCACTCAGACCAATGATAGGATTCATCAAAAAGCCTGTCGCCATCGCGGCACCACTCAAGTCCAAATTCGGTCGAATCGTCGCACTCAAAGCCAAAATCTCAGTATTAAGGTTTGTGCCTCCCTGAAACGAAATGTTGGCCACCGGGCTATTGATATTCAGATCATTGGTTGAAATCACACCGCGGTCTGCTGTCAAGCCACCACGGATTGTGCTCCATGGAAAGCCTTTACCAAACGTGTCCGATGAACTGGCATTAAAATCCAGCAAACGACTAAACGATTGCAAAGACAGCAACTGCAGCACACGCGCCGCGGCCGAATTCACTTCATCAAACACCCCTTCAGACAAATCAACCTGAAGTTTTCCATTCATGTTCTCAAAGTCCAAAAACCATGGAAAGTTTTTCCAGTCAATATCGGCTGTAATCAGACCCTGACCACGACGAATCAGATCTGGGCGTCCCATGCGTTTGAGCATTTCACCCAAATTGATCACATTCAAACTGACTTTGCCATTCATCCCAGGATCTTTGTGTTCAAACCGCCATTGACCCGTCATGGATAGGTTGAAATCCGGATTATTGAGAGTCAGGCTTTCGATCGTCCAGTTTTTCTTATTACTTTGATTTTGTCCTTTGAGTTCGAGCTTACCCAAATCCATACCGTGTAACACCAAATCATCCACGATCAAGTCAAGAGGCGGAACCGATGACAAGGTTTCTTCGGTGGGCAATTCGGGTTTCTTTTTCTCAGGAGAGGCTGTTTTTTCAGTCTGAGCCTTTTCGGGCGAATCTTCACCTAGGTGCAAACGTGACAGTTTGGCCACCATACGACCATCGACTTCGCCATGACGCATTTTCCAACGAACCTGGCCACTAGTTTGCTTGGACTCAAAGTCCGCTGCATACTGATCGCCCGCATCAACTTTAAGGGTCGCTTGAACCTGATTCAGCACTGTGTCATCCCAGCGTACAGTTGGACTGCTCAACGTAACGACACGCAAAGCGGGCATCAAACTCGGCCCAGAACTTTGCGGCATTTTATCCAGATCTGGCGCAATCGAATTGTACACATCGTGCCAAGAAGACGCACTCAAAGAGGGTGTTTTGACTGCAATATTCAAACCGTCATTACTACTTGGAGGTGGTGCACTCACACCAATTGCCACCGTTTGCAAAACACTGGGTTGACCATTTTTAGATCCCACGCCGCGAATCTGAATTCTATCGCCCAGCCTTAATGTCCCTTGACCGACTGAATTACTGTCTGGATCAATCGTCCAGTCCAATCGGGTTGTTAAGGCCGTGCCACTGGCTAGTGTGAGCGGCTCAGGAAAGAGCAATTGGACACCACTCAAAGATGATTCGGCCACAATGTTTAGAGACTCGCTGTCAGGCGCTGCAGCTTTAACTTGCACGTTAAATGGCATCGTGCCTCGCATCCAATCATTAAGCGACGGCATTTGGGCAAACTTCAACAGCGGCCCCATCCCTATATTGCCCTCAATTTTCAGATCTTTACTGGCATCACCAAACGAACCTTTGACGGTGGTTTTGCCACCCAACATCTCACCCGTCAGGCCTTCAGTCGAAAAGCCCTGATTATCTACCACAAACTTTCCGGTCACTTCTTCATACATGGGTAGATCAACCAAACCGACCCGCCCACCTTGCAAGTTCAGAGTCGTCTTAAATTGCACGTCCTCCATATCCTCAAGTGGCAATGTCAAATCAAGATCCATCGCCCAATTTCCTTGACCTCGCAGATCCCTAATCATCTCCGGTACAAACTCAGATAAAGCAGTTTGATTCAGTGCGGTCAAGTAATTGGCCCCATCCGATTCTGTACTTGCCCGCAATTCAAGCACGGGCTCGCTATACAACTGATCGATCGTGGCTTCGATGCGTTTGGTTTCAAGCTGCCCTTGACCAGGCAATACAAGGTGTCCGCCCTGCGTAGTCGCAGACAGGAGATTCTGATGCAAACTAAACTGGCCCTGCAAATCTGTCACTGCCGGCCAACCCAATTGGGTATCTTCAGGTGGTCCATAATCAACGTGCCAATCGCGCACGCTACCATCAATCGTAAAGACGCCTTCCTGTGTCGACTCAAAAGGAAAGTCAATTAACGGACCCTTCACCACAAATGCGGCTTGGGGCACCTCACCCTGCAAGAAAGCTAATCGCATCCAGTCCAGCACATCCTCCCCAATCTCTGCGGGTAGGTAGTGATAAAGGCGATTTAATTTAAAGTCTGAAACCTTGCCCGATGCATCCAAAAAGCCCGCAGCAGAGCTCTCATCCGTTCTCCAAGAACCCGCCAAAGAGACTTTGCCATCCGGTGTCACAGCTTCCAATTGATCGACAGCGACCGTGTATTGCTGATCTGGGTGGCGACGCACTTTACTTTGTAGTGCCACCGTTTCAAACTTCAATTCACCGATCATATCGGCAGGTGGTGTCACTCGAAGGTCTTGTGCCTGAAAATTGATATTGGCAGGTCCGAGTGTTATCGGCTTTGCCACAAAATCCCCATACTCACTGACGGACAAGAATGATGCAATTGAACTGTCCAGATGTAGCGCCAGTTGCTCAGCCTCAATTTGGGTCGAATCGATGACTGTTTCATCGACTGCCACACCAGCACCCGCCATATCGAAGGTAATCCGATTGAGCTTACCTTGTGTCAAATCCAGCCAAGAACGCAAAGCGAACTGACCTTTGATTTCAGGCACATCAAACCAGCGATTCAGCTGTGACGGTTCAAACTCATTCAAATTGACGTAGATCTGCCCATCAATCTCTTTCTTTCCAGGCATACCAAACACCGAACCCAAACGTGCGCTTCGAAACATCACTTCCAAAGTGGGTTTAGTTGGTAAATCCAGTGTGAGCGTTGCGCCGATCCGATGCGAGCGTGTGCGATTCAAAAGTGATGCGGAAATATTTTCAACCTTAAGCGGTGACACATGACGTGACTGATCAATCCAAACAATCATGGCGTTGTCCAAATTGATTAAACGCTGAGCAAGCAACCATCGGATGGGCTCACGCTCAAACCATTCGCGTGTATCCACTTCTTCGGGAGTGTCTGTATTGTCTTGAGCATCATCAGCCGCATCCAATTCAAACCCAGCGGCATAAATCTTGCCGTCGAGGTCTCGACGCGCCACAATGGCCAGACGTTGAATATTGATCGAATCAAACACGGGCTCGAAGGCCGTTAAGGAACGCCATGCAGAAAACACACTGTCAACCTTTGGAATCGTCAGTGCTTTAAAACCCTGTTTATCAAATAACGCAAGATCGTACACCTCGAAAGAAGGCGACAAGCCTTGCCATTGCGCTTTAATTTCACCAAGCTCTACTTTGACGCCCAACGCATCTTGGAGGGAGGCTTCAATTTCGGGGCGCCAATTGTCAATTCTGGGTAAAAACCAGTATTTAGAAATCAACAAGACCCCTGCCACTGAAAAATAAACGACAATCAGTAGCAGAAATAAGTAACGTAAAAGTTTTTTTATGACGCGCAACGGCATAGAGACCACTTCATAAAATTCACCAATACGTTTAAGGTTAGCCTGTTTCATAGTTTCAGAGACTTTAAAACCGCCCCGGACGAAATATTCAGTGCTTAAAAACAACTTACCACTCGATTACTTACAAGCCAGTCAACAATGGTCCGCGGTCCTGTCCAGACGAATCGCACAAAACCCAAACTTCGAACAGTGGTTGTTAAATCATTGCCAAACACCTGTTAACAACGCGCGCATTGAGCAATGGTTTAAAGCACTGGGCGGCAACACACAGCCGGGTGATTACCTCGACAATGCTGCTTGTCGTCAAACGCTGCGTACATTACGCCAGCAAGTGTTCTTTGCCCTGATGGTGCGTGACATCGGTGGACTAGCCACTTTTGAGGAAGTCACGGGCGCTATGAGTGCTCTGGCTGATTTATGCGTGGCACAGGCTTATCGCACAGCCGCTCATCAGGTCTCTATCCGCCACGGCATCCCTCGTCACCTCAAAACTGGCTTACCGCAAGAAATGATCTTGGTCGCCATGGGCAAGCTCGGAGGTCGAGAACTGAACGTCTCTTCCGACATTGATCTCATCATGCTCTACGACAGTGATGGGGAAACTGATGGAGACAAACCCATTTCGTTTCAGGAATACTACAGCAAGGTCACGCGTTTGATGATGCCCATTCTGTCTGAGCTCGATGCCAATGGCCAAGTGTTTCGCACCGATTTAAGATTACGACCCGATGGCCAGTCAGGCGCTTTGGTCTGGAGTCTGTCTGCGTTTGAGAAGTACCTTAAGACACAAGGTCGGGAGTGGGAACGATATGCCTGGATCAAAGCACGGGTGATTCGCACCAAAGCTTGGGCTGATAGTGCCCCCAAACTGTCCTTGCAACGATTAGAAAGCTTGCGGCGCCCCTTCGTTTACCGCAAGTATTTTGATTTTGATGCGCTGGAGTCGTTACGCAGCCTGCGTGAACAAATTCGCACAGACTGGCAACGTCAGGTCAATGCCCGCGCTGGACTCGATTCTCACCACAACATCAAATTAGGTGATGGTGGGATCCGAGAAATCGAATTTGTAGTCCAACTCAACCAACTAATTCGCGGTGGTAATATGCCGGGCTTGCAACAAACCGGTCTCTTGGATGCACTCGCCGCACAAGTGCGTGCCGGTGTCATGCCCGAACGCGTGGCTACACATCTGGAGCAAGCCTACCGGTTCCTGAGACGCTTGGAACATTTCTTACAGTATCGCGAAGATGAACAAACCCATTTATTGCCCGATGAGCCGCAACGTCTTGCACAATTGGCCCAAACATTGGGTTTAACCCCTGAGTTGTTTCAAAAAACATTGAAGGCCCATCGTAAACGGGTTGAAGTAATTTTTCGTAATGCTTTTCGATTGGCTGGTGTGCCTGATGCGTCAACACTCAACGATGAGACTGAGATCACGACATCCCAAGCAGACGCTCTCCCACAAACAACGCCGATTACGCAAGCACCCGATCCCGCACAGCACTTACCTAGCCAGACCAACAATCTATCTCAAGACGCTTTACTGGCGCAGTTTACGCACGATCAGCAAGACATCCGACAGACCTTAGATGACTTTTTAAATAGCCACCGCATGCAGCGGCTCAATGCACTAAGCCGTTCTCGAATTCAGGCTTTAGTTCCTCGTATCCTGCAGGCTGCTTTAGAAACCGATGATCCCCGAACAACTTGCATCCGTTTACTCAACCTCATTGAAGCAGTGGCACAACGCAGTGCCTATCTGGCCCTGCTCACCGAATACCCGCTGACGATTGCACGTGCCGCCATGCTGATCGGCGCCAGCCCTTGGGCGTTGCAATACATTTTGCGCCACCCAATTGTGCTCAATCGGCTGATTGATTGGGAGACGCTGGTTCTGCCACCTGACTTTGTACAGATTGACCAGAATTTACACGCTGATTTACAAGCCTGTGTCCTGCCTGATGGCAAACCCGACGTGGAAAGCCAAATGAATCTGATGCGTGATATCCAGCATCAAATCACATTTCAGTTGCTCGCACAGGATTTAGCTGGCATTCTGACAGTGGAAAGATTGGCAGATTATTTATCTGAGCTGGCCGACTTAATATTAAAGCATGCTCTACATTGCACCTGGACTCTAGTGCGCGAGCGCATGCCTCAAGCCCCTGAAGAACCTCAGTTTGCCATCATCGCTTACGGTAAACTGGGCAGCAAAGAGCTGGGCTATGCCTCCGATCTAGATTTGGTCTTTCTTTACGAAGACGCACACGAACAAGCCCCGATATTTTACGCTCGCTTGGTTAGCCGTCTTACCTCCTGGTTGTCCACGTTGACATCATCAGGGCGACTCTATGCTGTCGATTTGAGACTACGGCCTGAAGGCGATGCAGGTCTACTCGTAGCTTCAGTTGATTCATTTGCAGACTACCAACGCCATCACGCCTGGGTGTGGGAGCATCAGGCACTGACACGCGCACGGTTTGTAGCGGGTCATGAAGGTATTGGTGCTCAATTCGAGCGTATTCGTCAGGACATTTTGATTATTCAAAGAAATCCAGATGAACTCATGCAAAAAATCATTGAAATGCGCCATAAACTGACTGCGGGCCATCCAAATCTGAGTGATCAATTCGATCTTAAACACGACGACGGTGGGATGGTTGATCTTGAATTCATCACGCAATACCTTGTGTTGCGTGATGCACACGCACATCCTGAACTCATTGCAAACCTTGGTAACAACGCCCTCCTAAAAATCTGTGCTCAGCTGGGTTTAACGCGCGCCGAACTGACGCATCAAGCCATCGAAGCCTATCGAATATTACGCAAGCATCAGCATGCTTTGCGTTTGCAAGGTCAGGAACGCGCTCCCCAAGATCAGCAAACTCTGGCGCAAGCACGCCAAGCTATTCAAACCCTGTGGGAGTCCGTCTTTATTCAAAACGCTTAGTCATTAATCAAAAACTTTTAAACCAATCTTGGTAAAACGTGCTGCAATCTTGTTCTTTGCCTTATGCTTGTCTGAATCAGAAATTCCTCGTCTGGCATGGATATCTGCGCATCCCTGAGTGAGTTGGACAACCATTGGCAGGCAACACTTTAAAGATCGAATTTCAGTCCCAAAAAGGAAATACGAATATGGACTTCTCATTCTCCGACGATCAACAAACCATCCGTGACGCCATCCTCAAACTCTGCGAACCCTTTGATGAGCATTACTGGTTACGCAAAGACAATGAAGGTGGTTTTCCGCATGACTTTCACCAGACACTCGCCCGTGATGGTTGGCTTGGTATTTGCATTCCACAAGCCTACGGAGGCTCAGAACTAGGCATTACTGAGGCTGCTATCATGATGCAAGCCATCAGTGAGTCAGGCGCAGGTTTAAGCGGCGCATCTGCCGTACACATGAATATTTTTGGACTCAATCCGGTGGTCGAGTTTGGCACAGAAGAGCAAAAACAAAGAATGTTGCCACCACTCGTCGAAGGGATTGATAAAGCCTGTTTTGCGGTGACAGAACCCAATACGGGCTTGAACACTACACAACTTAAAGTGCGAGCTGATCGCCAAGGTGATCACTACATCATCAGCGGCACTAAAGTCTTTATTTCAACCGCTCAAGTCGCCAACAAAATGCTCATCCTCGCGCGCACAACGCCACTCGAAGAGTGCAAGCGCCCAACCGAGGGTTTAAGCCTGTTTTATACCGATTTGGATCGCAAGTATGTGACCGCCCAAGAAATCCCCAAAATGGGTCGCTCGGCTGTCGACACCAATGAGCTCTTTATCGACAATCTGCCAGTTCCTGTTGACGATCTGATTGGTGAAGAAGGTCAAGGTTTTCGTTACATCATGCATGGCATGAATGCTGAACGCATTCTGATTGCAGCTGAAGCCGTCGGCTTGGGGCGCGCTGCGCTTAACCGAGCGACTCAATACGCTCGTGAACGAGTTGTCTTTAATCGTCCAATTGGTATGAACCAAGCGATTCAGCATCCGCTGGCTGTGAATTGGATCGAACTCCAAGCTGCACATCTACTGGTATTCCAGGCAGCCACGCTCTATGACCAAGGCAAACCTTGTGGTGCAGAAGCGAATGCCGCCAAATATTACGCAGCTGAAGCAGGCTTTAATGCATGTCAGCAAGCTGTGATGACGCACGGCGGTTACGGATATGCCAAGGAATATCAGGTGGAGCGTTATCTGCGTGAGATCATGATTCCTCGAATTGCGCCTGTCAGCCCCCAGTTGGTGTTGTGCTATATCGCTGAGCGTGTACTGGGTCTACCCAAATCTTATTAAATCGCGTTTAAATATTTTTTTCAGACAATCTCTGAGGAGCCAAAAATGGCCGGTTTACACTTTGAAGAGTTTGAAGTCGGGCAAGTCTTTCGCCATGAGCTGACCCGCAGCATTACCGAGATGGACAACATGTTGTTTTGCAACATGACACTCAACCCGCAGCCTTTGCATATTGATTTCGAATACGCCAAAAAAGCAGAGTTCGGTCAACCGCTGGTCAATAGCTTATTTACGCTGGGACTGGTCATTGGAATTTCCGTCGCTGACACAACACTAGGCACAACCGTTGCAAATCTAGGCATGCAAGACACCCGCTTTCCAGCACCTGTCTTTCACGGGGACACGATTCGAGTCGAAACCACGGTCAAATCCCTGCGTGAAAGCAAATCACGTCCCAAAGCTGGAATTGTGGAATTTGAGCACCGCGGAATCAACCAACGTGATGAGGTCGTTTGCATCTGCCTGCGCTCAGCACTCATGAGAAAAAAGCCAACAGCTTAAAAAACAAGCAAAAAACAACCCTCAATCAAAATACTCAGACCCACCTTCGATCGGAAGTGCCTATCGTGACTCCGATTGAAGGTTTATACAGTTTTATACAAAATCCTCTTAAAGATAGACTCTTCGCTTCTACGCAAAACTGCTACACAACGCCTACACGCAATCTTTAATAGCCACTTTTTTGGCTCAATGCCCATCCTATTTCACCCCATACAAAACACGCGTAAGCCATGTATTCCTTGACTTGCGCGCCAAATCGTCTACGATTACTCCTTCAAACTATTTTTTAGGATCTGGGATTCTTTTATTCTGCGAAAGGAATTTACGCATGAGTACCCTGGCTATTGTTGTTTCGTTGGTCTTGTTGATGTTTCTGGCTTACAGGGGCATCACGGTTTTAATTTTGGCCCCGCTCATGGCAGGTTTGGCCGTTTTGCTCTCTGGTGATATTGGGCTGTTTTTACCGATGTATTCCGAGACCTTCATGAAGGCGCTGGGTAATTACGTCATTCAGTTCTTGCCAATCTTTTTGCTGGGCTCTCTATTTGGTCAGCTCATGGCCGATTCGGGTGCTGCAAGCAGCCTCTCGAACTGGATTGTCGAAAAACTCGGACACCGTCAAGCCATCATCACAGTCGTCATTGCGTGCGGCATCCTCACTTATGGGGGGGTGTCTCTCTTTGTCGTAGCGTTTGCGATCTTCCCAATTGCCAAAGACCTGTTTAGAGTCGCCGATATTCCCAAGCGTCTGGTTCCTGCAACGATTGCGCTGGGCTCATTTACCTTCACCATGACCGCCTTGCCCGGTTCACCGGCCATTCAAAATGCCATTCCCATTCCCTACTTTGGAACCAACGTATTTGCTGCCCCAGGTCTGGGTATCATCGGTGCGATCATCATGTTTGCGGGTGGTTTGTGGTGGCTTGAAAATCGTGCCAAAAAAGCACGTTTAGCCGGTGAAGGCTACGGCACACATCCTGATGAAACGCCAGTTGAGTTGCCTGACAGCGATGAAGAAATCAATCTCGCAAGCTCTGATACAACCACCAAACCCATGCCTTTATGGTTAGCAACTTTGCCACTGATTATGGTCATTGGTGTAAACGCATTGCTCACCTACGTTGTGTTTCCTAAAATGGATCTGAGCTTTGTCACGGATGCATTTCCAAACATTGTTCCCCAGAAAATCGTCGGTTTGTGGGCACTGATTCTTGCGTTGGTTGTCGCCTGCACGACGCTGATTGTAAGTCGCCTTGGACACTGGGAAGACCTGCGCATGACAGTCAACAAAGGAGTGTTTGGCTTTATGCTACCCCTGTTCAACACCGCCAGTGAAGTCGGTTATGGATCTGTGATTGCCGGTCTGGCTGGTTTTGCCATCATTCGGGATGCTGTTCTGAACGTCAGCCCAACCAACCCACTGATTTCAGAAGCAGTTGCCATGAACGTTTTGGCGGGTATTACTGGCTCCTCCTCAGGTGGTTTGAGTATTGCGCTGGCCACGCTGGGTGAAGACTACTTGCGCATGGGGATGGAATTTGGCATTAGCCCTGAACTGCTGCACCGAGTTGCTGTGATGGCTGCGGGTGGATTCGATACCCTGCCTCACTGCGGCGCCATCATTACCCTTTTGGCGATTTGCAACCTCAGTCACCGTCAGTCCTATCTGAATATCGCCATGATCACCATGATTTTCCCACTAGTTGCACTCGTCAGTGTGATTGCATTGGGTACAATCTTCGGCTCCTTCTAAAACTTCATCTTTGAAGCTCATCGGGGTATGTTCAAATGAACATACCCCGTTTTTCTTAGTCAAATTGCATCGTAGGACTGACAGAGTATTTATATTTCCCTGTCATCTCATTCAATCGGCGATAATCAACAAACGTCAATCCCGTAGATTTTGACTGATACCCTCACTCAGGAGCAATAAAGCACTGTGGAATTTTCTGACGATTTTCATCTGTTTCTACAAAACTACTGGCCACATGTCGTTCTGATCGTCACCTTGACCGCCAGCGTGGCAGCGGCTATCCACGCCGCCATGACGAAGGATGATGTCAGAGCCGCGATTGGTTGGGTTGCGATTGTCATCTTTTCACCATTATTAGGTGCAATTTTCTACTTTTTCGCAGGGATCAACCGAATACGGCAAGAGCGTGTCACACAACAACGCGTACTGGCTGAACACGATCTGATGCTGATTGAGCAACTGGAAGTTCGAGAATGCCCTGAAGCCTGGCCCGAACAAACCCATGCCATGCTCAAAGCCGGTGACTCTATTTCACGCTACCCTCTACTCAAAGGCAATGCCATTGAGTTACTCAATGGAGGTGATCAAACTTATCCCGCGATGCTCAATGCAATTTACCAAGCCAAAAAATCGATCGCTTTACAAAGCTACATTTTTGACCATGACCACATGGGCGAGCGAATCGCCAAGGCATTGGTCGCTGCGCAAGAGCGCGGCGTTGAAGTGCGGGTTTTAATTGACGCTGTGGGTTCGAAATATTCCCGTCCACCCATCATTCAGCTCTTGCGTGAGCATCGCATTCCAGCCGCACTTTTTTTACCCACGGCCATGGGTATGCGACTTGCTTATGCCAATCTACGCAGTCACCGCAAAGTCCTTGTCGTCGATGGTGAACTAGCTTTAGCAGGTGGGATGAATATCCGTGAAAGCTTTACCAGCGAGTTTGGCAAGGATGCGATGACTCACGATACGCATTTCAGAATTCGAGGACCGGCCACACGTCAACTCATGGACAGTTTCGCACATGACTGGGAGTTTACAACCTCTGAGCGGCTCGACGGTGAAAAATGGTTTAGCTCGATCAACAGCGTTGTACAAACCGAGAATACAGCGATTCGTGTTGTGCCATCTGGACCCGATAAAACCTTGGCTAGCAACCAACACATGGTCATGGCCGCTTTATCGACCGCCAAACACCATGTGCGCATTCAATCGCCGTATTTCTTGCCCGACATTGTTTTAATCGGCGCTCTCACAACAGCCGCGCGCCGAGGTGTCATTGTCGATGTAGTCATTCCTGGCAATAACAACCTCAAGCTCGTGAGCGCAGCCATGGATGCGCAATTAGATCAAATGGTGGCAGAGGGCGTCAGGATCTGGGCTTCTTCAGGCACGTTCGATCACTCCAAACTCATGACAGTCGATGGCTTTTGGACCTACGCAGGCTCGTCGAACCTCGATCCACGCAGCTTACGTCTAAATTTTGAACTCGATCTTGAAGTTTACAATGCAGCGCTCACCCAACAGATCGAAGCACGGATTGACCAAAGCATTGCAACGGCCCATCAAGTCACCCTTGAAGCGTTACAGGCCAAGCCCTTCGGCATTCGCTTAAGAAACCGCTTAATCTGGCTGGCCACACCTTATTTGTAACAACAGATCGTTCAAATAAATAACCCGAACCAATCAGATCAGTTCGGGTTATTTATTTTTGAAGTTTAAAACGAGGGTTGTCTTGATCAATCGCCACAATCCCCGTTCTTCACATCAGTTAGATCATTAATTTAAAGAAGCCAAAGCTGCCTGACGATTTTTCTCCCACAGTTCAGCAAACTTCTCATCGGGAAGATCTTTACCTGTTTTCATGGTTTCATCCCATGCAGCGATCAATGCATTCAAACGATTCAAACGAGCATCTTGCCATTTCTGGATGTCATCCGTCCAAAGATTCTTTTCTTTCAGATAACGAATCGCACCTGGATGGAATGGCGCATCGATAGGTGGCACACCGGCTTCGTTCAAAGCCCAACGCGGCATAATCGCTGTCGCATCTTTGTACATATCGTAGGTTTCATCCATCGCTTTGGTAAACGCATAGACATCATCCTCACTCATGTCGGCACGAACAGTCATGACCGGATAACGATAGGACATGATGTGCACAGGTTTATCTTCAGAGATTCCAGCGCCAATTGTTTCAACCATCGGTCCAAAAAATGGTGCCAGCGAACGCATCCGCTCCCAACCTTTCTCATCTTCAATCGGCGCTTCTAACCAGTGAATACCACGTGGTGATTCGGCCAACTCATACATTTGGCTGGGCGTTGTTGTGGTACAAGTTGCATCGGATTGGCCCGCAGCAATCGAGCTCATGGCTGCAGCGTAGGTCGGAAACATAATTACTTGCACATCATCTGTAGTCAGACCGCCAAAGCCAATATAGGCTTCGCATTTCACGTTCAGAGACGGGTTGCCTGCAACAAATGCCAATCGTTTGCCACGAAGATCATCAAACGTCTTAATGTTGGCATCTTTGGCTGTTGGTAAGCCCAGGCCTGCAGGACGTCCAGCGATCACGCGTAAATCCTGAGGACCCCAGCGTTTAGCTGCAAAATCTTCCGTACCTTCTGTTGCGAAAAAGGTTTCCGTAGCTAGAAAGCCGACATCTGAGCGTTTCTGAATAATCGGCTGCAGACGTCCAATCGCTGAACCAGAAGGTTGGATTCGAACTTTTGTACCATATTTTTTACCAAACGCATCTGCCATTGCCGAAGCTTCGGCGTAGCCCGCCGAACCCACGTCATACGATGACCAGTTCATGGTCGGCGGTAAGGTTTGACCGATTGCTTGTGCCTGAAAAAACAAGCCACCACTTAACAGCAGTGAACTTAGAATCAGCGTGGATCGCTGCTTTTGTTTCATAACGTTGTCTCCCTGATTATTCTCGACTGCACGTCTAAAAGACACCTTATATGCCGCGTGCTACTAACAGTCTGCATAAACGCCTTACTCAGGTCAAGCGTTTTTCAAGTATCAAAGGGTAAGTACTGAAACAAGAAATATTATATAAGTTATGACGCTAATTCACGAACGACATGTGTGGCACTTTTTCTAGGCTCTATGCGAACATTTTTCAACTGCGCCAGAGCTCGCGTCAATGCAGCACCTGCAAACAAAATCAACGAAGAGTAATACACCCATAGCAAGAGTAATACGAGTGATCCCGCAGCGCCATAAGCCGAATGTGTTTCAGAGCGCGACAAATACGTCAAAATCATCGAACGACCGACAATAAACATCAGCGCCGTAGCCACCGCACCCACCAACACATATCGCCAAGGCAAAATGACATCGGGCAAGATTTTAAAGATGGCTGCAAACAGAGCAGACATCACAATCAGTGACAGCAACCAATCCGCACCTAGCATCAACATTTCCTGACCAGGAAGCCAGTCTTGTGTCCATGTCATAAAAAGCCGCACCCCTAGACTCAGACCCATAGACAACAACAAAACAAGCCCAATGCCAAGTACTACACTCAAAGACAGTAGACGCCGAATCAGATACACACGCCAACCACTTTGTGTGGATTTAGGCGCAACGCCCCAGATAGAATTTAAAGAGGTTTGTAATTGTGCAAACACAGTCGTTGCACCAAATAACATCGCACCGATACCAGCTACAATCGTGAGAATACCGCCTTGCTTTAACGCGCTATTACTAATCACAGTTTGCACCACTTCAGCCGCATTGGAACCCATATAGATTTCCAACTGGCTCAACAGCTCACCCTGAGCAGCACGCTCTCCGAATACCAAACCGATCAATGTCACCGCAACCAGTGCAATCGGTGCTAGCGAAAAAATCGTAAAAAAAGCCAATGAGCCCGCATATACAAATGCTTGGGCTCGTAACCAGATTTCAACGGTCGAACGCCCTACCTGGACTACTTTCGAGACGATTTGACGAACATGTTTCAACATACTGATAATTTTTTAAATATCGTATTTGTATCCGCTTCCCACCGAATGGGCCTTTTCAACACCATTTGACTTGCGGATCCGAACTGAATATTTCGAGCAGTTTAGGTCAAGATTTCCGAGTTAAGTTTAATTAGAACATCGCATCATAAACAAATGACATGAACGTCCCAAGCTAAAGCTGCGACAACAAAACAATGTCCGACCTAG
>NZ_JBMERD010000009.1:0-138828 GCF_048820935.1 Orrella sp. 11846 | reverse complement strand
AATCTCCTGCAAACTGCCCCAATAGCGACCATACAAACGTTTTTCTTCATGGCGAGTTTCATACCAACACAGTGCGCTGGCAATGGGCTGTTGATCTCGATAGGCGATGCTCATGACACAATGCTGGGGTAAGGCATCACCCACCCAATCAAAAAAGGCTTTTGAGAGGTAAGGAGTGCGACCACGTACGCTATAGGTATTGGCGTAGCACTGATAAAAGAACGCCCAATCAGCCGCAGTAATTTGTGTGCCTGTTTTGATTCCAGTCTGGATGTTGGCCGCTGCAACCTTTTGGCGTTCTTGACGGATGTTTTTACGTTTGCTGCGACTCAAGCTTTGGGTAAACGCCTCAAACGAGGCCCAACCTTGGTTGCGCCAATGAAATTGTAAATGAGTGCGACGGACAAAGCCCGCATCTTGGAGTGCTTGTTGATCATCGTCTTCTGTAAACAGCACATGCATCGAGGATAGACCACTTTTTTGAACCAGTTGTTTGAGAGCGCCTGCAACGATGGTTTTGTGTTCTGGAAGGCACAGTAAGCGCGGTCCTTGAACCGGTGTGAGTGGTACACCACAAAGCCATTTTGGGTAATAGTCGATCCCGTGTTGTTCGTAGGCCTGTGCCCAGGTCCAGTCAAAAATGAACTCGCCATACGAGTGACTTTTGGCATAAAGTGGCATGACAGCGATGAGTTCTTCACCCAGCTTGATTTGTAAATGTTGAGCTTGCCAACCCGTACTGGGACTCACGGAGTTTGACATTTCAAATCCATTGAGCATGGCATGACTAGTCAAAAAACTGCCGCCTGCGATTTTATTCAAAGTGTCCCAGTGAGCAGGACGAATGTCACGAATATGATTGGTAGTTTGTATCGAGAGGGTGGTTTGGGGCATGAAATTTGAACAGCGAATAAAAACAAATCGATGTGAGAATTAGCTATTAAGGATAGAGCAAATTTAGACACCGTGTGCTTAAGTCCCGTCAATGGTGGTGCGTGTGTGAGTGTTTGTCAGAATGTGTTTACAAGCTTGCCACTTCGTATAATTGCCATTCAATAGAAAGAACTGCATTTCTAGGGGGAAGCAGAATGAATGTAATCGTGAAGGATGATGTCAAATCGAAGGTCTCTGAGGTCGAATGGCAGGCGCGGGTGAATCTGGCTGCGTGTTATCGCTTGATGCCGATGTTTGGCATGAGTGACCTGGTTTACAACCACATCACCTTACGGGTGCCTGATACGGAAGATCGGTTTTTGATCAACCCATATGGCTATATGTATGAAGAAATTACCGCGTCTAGCCTGATTACGATCGATGTTGAAGGCAATGTTATTTACAACCCACATGGTGATGCATTTGATATCAATCAGGCGGGTTATGTCATTCACAGTGCAGTGCATAAAGCACGGCATGATGTCGGCTGTGTGATTCACACACACTCTCGAGCTGGGATGGGTGTGTCAGCACTCAAGTGTGGCTTGTTACCGTTGACACAGACGGCAATGCGTTTTGCTGAAGTGGCTTATCACGATTACGAAGGGCCTGCACTAGATCTCGATGAGCAAAAACGCTTGGTTGCCGATTTGGGAATGCGCGAAGCGATGATTTTGCGTAACCACGGTTTACTGGTTGCCAGCCCAGATGTGGATCAAGCATTTAATGCAATTTACTGGCTCGAGATGGCGTGTCGTGTGCAGATGGATGTGTTAGCAACTAACACAGAAATCAATATGCCAGATCCAGAGGTGATTGCTAAAGCCAATCACCTTTATAAGCCCACCACTCGACGTCCGTTCGGCATTATGGAGTGGCCTGCCATGTTGCGTTACTTAGATCGTCGTGATCCCAGCTATCGAGAATAATTGAACGATAGTCTTTATGAGGGTGAAACGGCGAGTCAACTTGCCGATTCATCCTCTTTTTGTTTCAGCAAATTAATACTTCACAACAGCAAATGTCTCAACGCCGTGCGCTTGAAGACGTTGTGCACCACCCAATTCAGTGAGTTCGACGATCACTGCGCATTCCACAATCTGTGCGCCCAGTTCTTTTAAGAGTAGACAGGCTGCTTCGGCTGTGCCACCTGTCGCCAGTAAATCATCGATCAGTAGCACGCGTTCGTTGGGTGCTATGGCATCCTGGTGTGCTTCGATGGTATCGGTTCCATATTCCAGTGCATAGGATTGTGAGATGGTTTCTGCGGGTAGTTTGCCGGGTTTTCTGAGCGGCACAAAGCCTGCCCCTAATGCATAAGCCACTGGGGTTCCAATCATGAATCCACGTGCTTCAATACCGACTATCTTGTCAATTTTTTGGTCTTTATAGCGATCAGCAATGGTATTGACTGTGAGCTGCAATCCTTGCGGGTCTTTAAACAGGGTCGTGATGTCACGAAACAGAATGCCCTCTTTGGGGTAATTCTCGATCGTTCGGATGCGGGATTTAATCGGCATGCGTCTGTGCTTCCTGTTTGAGAGTGGGGCGTTGTAATCTTCGACTGAAGGGAACCCCGATGATGACAATTAAAAGACACACTATGAGAACGGGTGTATTGCCATACCGAACGTAAGGCGTAAGCCCTGTTTGCCCTTGAATTCTGACATCGACGTAACCTGCAGCCATGGTGGGCAGCACAGCAATGGTATTGCCCCAGTGGTCAATGGCACCGGTCATACCCGTGTTAGTGCTGCGAACCATGGGGCGTTGTGTCTCCATGGCTCGTAATCGAGCCATTTGCCAGTGTTGCGTGAGCGCATTGGTGTTGCCAAACCAACCTAAATTGCTGAAGTTTGCCAAAATTGTGGCCCCTTGGCGCACTGATGGCAAAAGGTCTTCCGCAAACACGTCTTCATAGCAAATATTGGGTGCAATCGATTGGTTGGCAACTTGCAAAGGTCGTTGTTCAGAAGACCCCGTCTCAAAGTGCCCAAGTGGAATATGCATCAAATCGATAAACCACTGAAAGCCCCAAGGCACATATTCACCAAAAGGAACGAGATGCTGTTTGTCGTAATGCGCCCGAACCTGACTTTGTTGGAGACTGTCGGCTTGATCGGATCTATCAATCAGGATGACGCTGTTGGTATAACCGCCTGCATCAGATTGCTGTAAAGGGCTACCCATGAGGATGCTGGTGTTGTGATCGGTCGCAGTTTGTATCCAGCTTGACCAGATATCGGCGTGAATCCGATTGGGCACTTGCGTCATCACCGTCTCAGGTAACAGCACAATGTCAGGTTTATGTTGTTGTTGGTCTTGCTCGTGTCCTGAAAGGGATTGGTAGAGTTCAATCGCTTTTAAAAAACCCTGGGGTGTGAATTTTTCTGCTTGATCAATGTCGCCCTGCACCAGACGGATGACGACTGCTGGACCTTGATCATGTGTCCAGGACCACTGTGCTAAAAATGCACCAGCCGCACAAAGTAGACCGGCCAAAAACAGTGGCAGTGTCTGTACACCACGAAACCCATGCGCTTGTCGCAGACGGTTGTTATGCAAACTGCATGCGACAATAGCGCTGACCCAAGCCACAATGAATGTGATGCCATAAGGGCCGATCCATGCCGACCAGCCCGCGAGCCAACCCTCAACTTGTCCTGATGCCGTATTGAGCCAAGCAAAGCCAGTCAGCAACGTGCCTCGTAACCATTCACACAACGTCCAGATGGCTGCCCAAAATGCGCCCAATCCGATGATGCCTTTTGGGGTGAGATCCTGAGTTTGGCCAGCACTCATGCGTCTGAAAAGCCAGGCACTCAGCGTTGGATAAAGTGACAGATAAGCTGCAAAGCCAATCAAGGCGATGATGGCCATCCATAATGGCATCCCACCGTATTGATGCATGCTCACGGTTAACCAGTACAAGCCCGTGACAAACGTGCCCATGCCAAAGAAAAAACCGATTGAAGCAGCACGCGCTGCCCGTGGCGCATTGGCGATCAGAAAAAAGAAAATCACCAGACAGATGACTTGCAGCCAGGGCAAAAAGGCCGCCGGCAATGGATCGGGCGCAAACGAGAGGGAGTGAACAGCGCCTAACGCAAATGCGAATACTAATGGACGTTTAGACATACGAACTTAGACGGATTCAATGGGAGGTTGTACGCCTGTCAGCCGCTTGATTCGAACCCATAAAGCTCGTCTGGAATCAGCTCTCAAAACATCGAACTGTAGGTTGTCCAGAAAATGCCGATCACCGCGTTGCGGAATGTGGTTGAGCTCATGAGCAAGCCAGCCGCCTAAAGTGTCGTAATCACCTTCTGGGAACTGGCAATCTAGAAGTTGTTCAATGTCTTCAAGTACTGTTGCAGCCATCACGCGCCAAGTGTTCAATCCATCTGGAAAGATGGTGCGTTCGCTGGCATCAAACTCATCTTCAATGCTGCCGACGATTTGCTCGAGCACATCTTCCATGGTAACTAAACCCGTGATGCCACCGTGCTCATCAATCACAATGGCGATGTGGTTGCGATTGATTCGAAACTCTTGCAAAAGTACATCGACGCGCTTAGTTTCTGGAATAAAAACAGCAGGTCTGATGAGATCCCGAAGGCCGAGTTGTGGATTACTCATGATTTGTAAAGCATCTTTGGTCATGAACAAGCCGATGACATTTTCTCGGGATTCTTCAAACACTGGGAATCTGGAATGACCGACGTTCACAATTTGTGGCAACTGTGCCGCAAAAGGTTCATTGACATCGAGCATATTCATATGCGCTCTAGGGATCATGATGTCGACAGCTGTCATATCACTGACTTCAAGTGTACTGATCAAAATCGTGTAGACGTTGTTGTCGATGAGTTTGTGTTCGAGCGCACCGCGCAGAATATCCTGGAGATCGTCTAGTGACTCAGGATCGCGTTGCATGGCCTTGCGCAAACGGCCCACGAGAGAAAATTTGGATTTTTGTTTATGACCTGATTCTTGACCAGGCGTCGTAGGGTAGGGGTCAGACATTGTGGGGTGAGAATTGGCACCTAAAATAAGATTATTCAAGAATAACCGAAACACACATTTTTAAACAGTTGCATTGTTGGTTATTTGACGCGTTCTACTGGGTTTTATGATGAAATACGATCTTGGTAAGGGTCTTGAATTTTCATATGCTGCAAAATCGTTGTTTCGAGCGTTTCCATTTCCAAGGCCTCTTCATCATCCATGTGATCGTAACCCAAGGCGTGTAAGACACCATGTACGCATAAATGGGCAGCATGATCAAGGATGGTTTTTTGTTGTTCATGGGCTTCACGCACCAGAACAGGTATGCACAGAACAATATCTGCCATCCAAGCAGAGTCATCATCTGGCATGGGGTCATACTGAAACGTCAAGACATTGGTTGCGTAATCCCGTTCTCGGTACAGTCGGTTAAGCGTGCGACCTTCTTCCTCATCCACCAGACGCAAAGTCAAAATCAGCTTTTGAGGTGGGTCAGACATGTCTTTCGAAGCAGCACGCAATGCTTGCTCAGCCCAGTGTCGTAGGCGCCAGCGCGGTAAATGATCGGCTGAAACGGCGTACTGAATGCTGAGCGATAACGTGATGGGCATGGCGAATTGACGTTTAGTGATGTGATTCAGATTCGACTTTTTCATAGGCGTCAACGATTCTGGCAACAAGCGGGTGGCGAACCACATCAGCGCTGGTGAATTGAGTTTGTGCAATGCCTTTGACGTCTTTGAGAATGCCAACTGCTTGAATCAAACCACTGGGTTGACCCCGTGGTAAGTCAATCTGCGTTGGGTCTCCGGTAATGACTGCTTTGCTCCCAAAACCAATGCGCGTTAGAAACATTTTCATTTGCGCGGGCGTCGTGTTTTGTGCTTCATCCAAAATCACAAAGGCGTTGTTGAGCGTGCGCCCTCGCATATAGGCCAGAGGTGCAATTTCAATGACTTGCTTCTCAAATAAACGCTGCACCTTATCAAATCCCATTAGATCCCACAGTGCGTCATAAAGTGGGCGTAAATAAGGATCGACCTTTTGCGTTAAGTCACCTGGTAAAAATCCCAGGCGTTCGCCAGCTTCGACGGCCGGACGAGTCAGAATTAGACGCTGGATGTTGTCGCGCTCTAGGGCATCGATGGCACATGCAACGGCGAGCCAGGTTTTTCCGGTGCCTGCAGGTCCAGTTCCAAATGTTATGTCATGCTTGAGGATGTTCTGAATGTATCGCGCTTGACGGTCTGAGCGAGGTCGTAAATCGGTCCGACGAGTCTTTAGGACAGGCAAATGAAGATAGTCTTTGGCGAGATGTCCTGTGCGAATTTCTGCCAAGCCCAACTGCACCATTTCAACGCTGATGTCTTTGCGGGCTGCTTGCGTATGCAGTTGTTGAAGCAGTGCGGCGACCTCGTTTGCATGCGTGCCTTGAATCTCAAATTGATGATCGCGTCGGCGCACGATTACGTTGAGTCCTTGTTCGATCTGGCGTAAATGTTCATCAAGCGGTCCGCAGACACGGCCCAATTGTTCGTTGTCACCGTCGAGTGTAAAGCGTGCGACTTTATTCATATTCAAATCTGTGTAGTCTCCTGTGTGACGATTTCACCTCGCAAGCTGTTGGTAAAAGCTTGTGTAATTTCGACATCAATCATATGTCCGATCAGACGTTTAGAGCCGGCAAAGTTCACAATTCGATTGTTTTCTGTACGACCCGTGAGTTCTTCATCGTCGCGTCGGGAGGTGCCTTCGATTAACACTTTCTGGTGGGTTCCGATCATGCTGCGCGAAATGTCGGCTGCAAAACCGCTGATAACAGATTGCAGATGCTGCAAACGCTTGAGTTTGAGCATTTGTGGGGTGTCATCCGCTAGATCAGCTGCTGGTGTTCCTGGGCGACGGGAGTACACAAAAGAAAACGACATATCAAAACCAATGTCTTCGATGAGTTTCATGGTTTTGTTGAAATCGGATTCGTCTTCCCCCGGAAAACCGACAATGAAGTCAGAAGACAAAGCCAGATCTGGGCGAGCTTCACGTAAACGACGCACGATTGATTTGTATTCCAGTGAGGTGTAACCACGCTTCATTGCTGCCAAAATACGGTCACTACCCGATTGCACAGGCAAGTGTAAAAATGGCACAAGTTTAGGCAATTTGCCGTGCGCCTCGATGAGTCGCGTGGTCATTTCTTTAGGGTGTGACGTGGTGTAACGAATTCGTTCAACCCCCGGGATTTCATGAACGTATTCAAGCAAGGTTGCAAAATCAGCCACTTCGCCACTATCACCCATAGGGCCTAGGTAAGCGTTGACGTTTTGTCCAAGCAAAGTGATTTCTTTGACCCCTTGGTCGGCAAGATCAGCTACTTCAACCAGCACATCCTCAAAGGGACGAGAGACTTCTTCGCCTCGTGTGTACGGAACCACGCAGAAGCTGCAATATTTACTGCAGCCTTCCATGATGGACACGTAAGCCGTTGGCCCTTGAACACGGGCAGGAGGCAGGGCGTCAAACTTTTCAATTTCCGGAAAGCTAATGTCAACTTGAGGTCGACCAGTTTCATGTTTTCGACCGATTAGGTCTGGTAAGCGATGCAGAGTCTGCGGTCCAAAGACGACATCGACGTATGGTGCGCGTTTGATAATCGCTTCACCTTCTTGACTGGCGACACAGCCACCGACACCGATGATGACATTGGGACGATCGCGTTTAATTTCGCGGGCTCGACCCAAGTCTGAAAAGACTTTTTCTTGGGCTTTTTCTCGAATGGAACAGGTGTTAAACAAAATCACATCGGCGTCGTCCGCAGATTGTGTCAGTTCAACAGGGGTGTCTTTGCCCAAGACATCAAACATCTTTTCAGAATCATACTCATTCATCTGACAACCGAAAGTGCGTATAAACACTTTGGTGGGTTTGGTTTGAGGGTTAGTTGGGCTGGTTAACGACTCGTTGGTGGTTGTGGTTTTCATGGTCATGGTGTCGATGCGGGTTTAGATCCCGAGGACAAAAGGGTCATCAAGTTGATTCGCAATAATTGGTTGATTGTGAATCAACAGCGTGATGACATAAAAACAAAAGCATCCAAAACAGGATGCTGCGTGGAGTTCGAATTTTATCCGATCCCGTGTGTTGTGCAACACATTGCGTCGGGATCGGATAAAGCAAGGGGCTTATTCGCTGTAGATTTCTTCGACCGTATCGCGTTTTTTAATAGGCTTGACGATGTCCTCGCGTGCGACACCTAGCCACATGGCAATCGACGAGGCCACAAAAACGGAGGAATAAATACCGAACCAAATACCGATCGTCAAAGCAAGCGAAAAGTTATGCAGAGTTGGACCGCCAAAAATCAGCATAGACAACACAACCATCTGGGTTGAGCCGTGTGTGATGATGGTTCTTGACATGGTTTGGGTGATGGCGCCATCGATGATGTCTTGCACGGAGGTGTCACGCTCTTTACGGAAGTTTTCACGAATTCGATCCATGATCACCACCGATTCGTTTACGGAGTAACCCAGAACCGCAAGCACCCCGGCCAGCACCGATAATGAAAACTCCCATTGGAAAAAAGCAAAAAAACCTAGGATGATTACCACGTCATGCAAGTTGGCAAACACCCCGGCGACGGCAAATTTCCATTCGAACCGCATCGCCAAATACACCACAATTCCGATGATCACAAACAGCAGGGCGAGTAGGCCGTTTTCTACAAGTTCTCGACCGATCTGCGGGCCTACAAACTCGACTCGCCTCAAAGCTACGTCAGCCGTGGCTTGCTGGAGTGCCTCTAAGACGATTTGGCTTTGTGCAGCAGTGGTTTGACCTTCAATGATCGGTAGACGAATGAGAACATCACGCGAGGTCCCAAAGTTCTGAACCTGAAAGTCCGAATACCCAAGGCCTTGGAGTGTTTCTCGAACCTCGGTCAATGGGGCTGATTGCGCGTAGCTCAGTTCGATCACGGTTCCGCCGGTAAACTCAACCGATAGGTTAAAACCGCGAGTCACGATAAAAAAAACTGACAGCGCGAAAAAAATCAGACTAATGATGTTTAGCACCAACTTGTGGCGCATAAACGGGATGGTGCGTGTAATACGAAATAATTCCATGATGTCAGTCCTTTGGTTTCCAGACCGTGCCGATCGACAAGGTCTTGAGTCCCTTGCGTGAACCGTGTGTCAGATTGACCAGTGCACGCACACCGACCACGGACGAGAACATGGAGGTCAGGATGCCTAGACAATGAACGACGGCAAAGCCACGGATTGGACCTGTTCCGAAAATCAGCAAAGCAACCCCAACGATCAGGGTGGTGAGGTTGGAGTCCAGAATCGTGCCCCAGGCGCGTTCAAAGCCAATTTGGATGGCAGATTGTGGTGATTCCCCTCGTCGTAACTCTTCGCGAATCCGCTCGTTGATTAGCACGTTGGCGTCAATCGCCATCCCCAGCGTCAAAGCAATGGCGGCAATTCCTGGCAGGGTCAGTGTAGCTTGCAACAATGACAGCAAGCCCAAGAGCAGCAGCAGGTTGAAAGTCAGTCCGACTGCTGAGAATAGTCCAAACAGGTGGTAGTAGAGGATCATAAAGACCACAACTGCGACAAACCCCCAAAGCGTGGCATCAAACCCTTTCTCAATGTTTTCTGCGCCAAGGCTGGGTCCAATCGTGCGCTCTTCAACAATCGTCATCGGGGCAGCCAGAGAACCTGCGCGCAAGAGCAGGGCGATATCGGCTGCTTCCTGAGCGTTCATGCTACCTGAAATCTGGACTTGACCACCCGGAATTTCACTACGAATCACGGGTGCTGTGACGACTTCACCCTGACCGCGTTCAAACAGCAAGATCGCCATGCGACGACCGATGTTGTCGCGTGTGACATCTCGGAAAATCCGTGCCCCTTTGCTATCGAGCGTCAAGTGCACAGCGGCAGATTGAGATTGTTGGTCACGACCCGCTTGCGCGTCTTGAAGATTTTCACCGGTCAGAATGACTTGGCGTCTGAGCAATAAAGGACGACCATCGGTGTCTTCGTAGCGCTCAAGTCCGAATGGCACGGTCCCTGCAGACAGCGCAGCTGTCGCGGCAGGTGAGTCATCGACTAAACGAATTTCCAGAGTGGCCGTTCGACCCAAAATCTCTTTGGCGCGAGCAACGTCCTGTACACCAGGCAATTGAACAATAATGCGGTCGGCACCTTGCTGCTGAATAACAGGCTCAGCAACACCTAACTCGTTGATTCGGTTGTGCAGAGTGGTGATGTTTTGTTTAAGCGCATTACTCTGAACAGCAATGATCGCAGATTCACTCAAACGACCCGTGAGTTGTGGCCGACCTTCATGGGCACCTGTTGCAGTGGTTTCCGTAAAGTTGATGTCAGGGTAGCGTGAACGCAGTAGTGACAGTGCACGCGAACGAGCGGCATCATCGGAGAATACGGCTTGTACAGACATGCCGTCGCGCTCAATGGTGCTCACTGGAATGCGCTGATCACGCAGTGTGGCCCGAAGATCAGTCGTCATCGTGTCGTAGCGACCGGTCAATGCACCTTGCATGTCGACTTCTAACAAGAAATGCACACCACCTCGCAAGTCCAGACCCAGATACATGGGACTTGCACCCAATGCGGTAAGCCATTCAGGTGATGCAGGTAAAAGGTTCAGAGCGACGGTGTAATCAGGTTGTTCGGCGTTTGGGTTTAGGGCGCGTTCAATCACGTCGCGCGCTTTAATCTGAGTGTCGGTGTCTGCAAAACGGAAGCGAGCCGTTCCGACTGGACCATTGCGTTCAAAGCTAGAGCCAGTTGTTGTAATGCCAGCTTGACTCAACAAACTTTGAACACGATCGAGCATCTCTGGCTCGAGCTTAATGGTGGTTTTAGCGCTTGAAACTTGGACGGCAGGCGCTTCACCATAAAAGTTCGGCAACGTGTAGAGAATGCCCAGAACCAGGGCGACCAACACGGTCAGGTATTTCCAAAGTGGATAGCGATTCATAGGATCAACATCTTCTATCGGACACCGGCGCCATTTCGGCGCCTAGTGTCTTGGGGAAAGCACAATCAGATGTCTTTGATCGTGCCTTTAGGAAGGACTGTTTGGACAGCACTGCGTTGCATCAGGATTTCAACTGGCTTGTCACCCAGATGTGAGACTTCAACGGCAATGTAGGCATCTGTCACACGGCTGACTTTACCCAGCATACCGCCAGCGGTCATGACTTCATCGCCTTTAGCCAACGCAGCAACCAGTGCTTTGTGGGCTTTCTGACGTTTCATCTGAGGACGGATCATCAAGAAATACAAGATGACGAACATCAGGATGATAGGCAAAAAGCCTCCAATTCCTGCGGCGTCTGCCTGAGCCAGAATAACGCTGGCTGATTCGTGTAATGACATTCAAAGCCTCCTTGGTATCGCGTTGAAGTTCGCGAACATTAAAACAAAATAAATTTCAAAACAAAAGAAACGCGGTGTAACAGGGTAGCAACTGGTTGCCCGATATGAATGCAATGTGCTGCTTTTTTTCACATCTCTCAGGGCGGCTATTGTACCGAGTCAGACGCGCGTTGCTCGAAAAATGCTTTTTTCCAGGTATCGAATTCACCTTGTTCAATCGCTAAACGGATTTCTTTCATGAGATTTAGATAGAAATGCAGATTGTGCAGGGTGTTTAATCGTGCCCCCGTAATTTCATTGCTTTTTTGCAGGTGATGCAGATAGGAACGAGAAAAGTTTTGACAGGTGTGACACGTACATTCACTGTCCAGTGGACGCGTATCATCACGATAACGGGCATTGCGAATCTTAATGTCACCGTGTCGTGTAAACAGCCAACCATTGCGGGCATTGCGAGTCGGCATGACGCAATCAAACATATCCACGCCGTGAGTGACACCATTGACCAGATCTTCTGGTGTACCGACACCCATCAAATAGCGTGGTGCATTGGTCGGCATTTTGGGTGTGGTGTGCGCCAGAATGCGCATCATGTCTTCTTTGGGCTCACCGACAGACAGACCGCCGATGGCGTAGCCGTGAAACCCGATGTCTGTTAGTGCCGCCAATGACTCATCACGTAAGTCTTCAAACATCCCGCCTTGGACAATACCAAATAATGCATTGGGATTGCCTTGCTCATGAAACGACTGGTGAGAGCGTTTGGCCCAGCGGGCTGACATGCGCATGGATTGCGCAGCTTGTTCATGTGTGGCAATGCCATCGCCTATGCGATAGGGCGTACATTCATCAAACACCATCACCACGTCACTGTTAAGGGCGGTTTGAATCTGCATGGAGATTTCAGGGGTGAGAAATTGCCTTGAGCCATCAATCGGAGAGGCAAATACGACACCTTCTTCGGTAATCTTACGCATCCCTTGCAAACTGAAAACTTGGAAACCACCCGAATCGGTGAGGATAGGACGATCCCAGCCCATAAAGCCGTGTAAGCCCTGATGCTGATGAATAATGCCAGGGCCGGGTCGTAACCACAGATGAAATGTGTTGCCCAGCACGATCTGAGCACCCAGATCGTGTAGTTCGTGAGGCAGCATGGCTTTGACACTGCCGTACGTCCCAACAGGCATAAAAACGGGGGTTTCAACGACGCCATGTTGCAGGGTTAGTTTGGCGCGTCGCGCCTGACCTTGCGTGGCAATAACTTCAAACTGCATGGGCTGTTTGTACTCCAGCTGATAGTGGGGATGTATTTCCGATGAATCTTTCAGGTGGTTCGATGGCGCGCGCACCTTCAGACTTCAGATTGCGATGGTGTTCAGTGTACACCGCGCATCCTCGACGTGTTTTAGAGTCTGGGTTTCAAGTGGTAATCCGTGCCTCTAGAAACATGGCATCGCCATAACTAAAGAATCGATATCCTTGCGCAACCGCATGCAGGTAGGCTTGTTTCATGTTCTCTAAACCACAAAAGGCTGCCACTAGCATCAATAGTGTTGAACGAGGTAGATGAAAGTTAGTCACCATAGCATCCACCACTTGCCACTGAAATCCAGGTGTAATAAAGAGCTGTGTGTCATCTTGTGCAGCTTGTAAGTTCGAACCAAACTGAGCCGCATTGGACTCTAGCGCTCGAACGCTCGTGGTGCCGACGGCAATGACACGACCACCGCGTGCACGCGTTTCACGGATAGCATCGATGCAGGCTTGATCCAATGTGTAATGTTCATGGTGCATTTTGTGTTTGGCAAGGTCATTGTCACGGACTGGTGCAAAGGTGCCTGCGCCGACATGTAACGTGACATAAGCGGTTTTAACGCCCATGGCCTCTAGCTGGATAAAGAAATGCTCATCAAAATGTAAACCCGCTGTGGGCGCTGCGACTGCGCCTGGGTGGCGTGCGTAAACCGTCTGATAGCGAGTTGCATCCACCTCATCGTCTTCTTTTGTGATGTAGGGTGGCAGTGGAACGTGACCAATGGCCTGTAAAACTTCAAGGACAGGGTCTTCAAACCGTAGAACAAATAAATCATCTTGGCGTGCGGTCACCTGAGCCTGATAAGTGTCCGAATCCTGTGAGAATGTCACCGAAGTGTCGGGCTTGGGTGCTTTGCTAGCACGCATGTGAGCCAGAACGGTGTGTGTATCGAGAAGGCGTTCGACGAGTGCTTCAACGCGACCTCCACTGGCTTTATGACCATACAGGCGCGCTTTAATGACTTGTGTGTTGTTAAAGACGAGCAAATCGCCTGGTTGTAATAACTGAAGCAGATCGGGGAACTGTCGATCGATTAGCTGGCCTTGCGCATCCATATGCAATAAACGGCTGGCTGTGCGCTCACTGGCCGGGAATTGTGCGATTAGTCTTTGAGGCAGTTCATAATCAAAGTCGTCCAGAGTAAGCGTGCCGAAAATGTTGGGAGTCATGTCAGATATGAGTGAAAGCGATTAGGGTGGGCGTTTTGCGCCAAAAAGTAGTTACTTTGTTACACAATAGGCGTCAGACGATGCCTACTGAATGGTTTGTTTAACTAGTTGCTTGTGTGGCTTATGCATAAACGGCTTGCTTTAAAAGCATTATTTCGAAGTCCCTGCGTGCAGGATGAATAACATAGACTGGATATTACTCTGATGAGAACTCCGTATCTGAAAATCGCCTCTAAATGGTTGGTTTCCTGCGCAACAATGGCCTTGATGCCGCTGGCGCAGGCTCAAGGGCTGCCAACTGAGGTCGCCAGTGCTTGGCAAAAAACACAACTTCCCCTCTCGAGCGCTTCTTTTGTAATTGAAGAAGTTGGTGGCAAGCGTATCGCAGCGCATGAGCCAGCCACAATGCGCAATCCGGCGTCTGTGATGAAGCTTGTGACAACCTGGGCAGCTTTGTCCGATTTGGGGCCAGAGTTTGTCTGGCGCACGGCATTTCTCAAAGATGCTGATTCGACCATTAGTCAGAACGGTGTGCTCAGTGGCAATTTGTATCTGCGTCCCAGTGGGGATCCCATGCTTTTGCTGGAGGACCTTTGGCGTCTGATGCGTGATTTGCGCTTGCGTGGTATTCAACAGATCGGCGATTTGGTGATTGATCGAGGATTGTTTGCCGATGTGTCCATTGATCCGGGTGAGTTTGATGGCAAACCTGATCGCCCTTATAACGCTAGCCCAGATGTTTTTATGGTGGGTTTTGGAGCCGTTAGAGTCGTTTTTACGCCTAATGAAGTCAAAAAACAGTGGCAAGCTTTTTTTGATCCACCGCTGCCTGGTATGGATGTTGAAAGTGAGCTCCAATGGATACCTGGGGCATGTAATCCGGCCGCGACAAAGGTCGAATTGGAAACCGTCACAGCGGGCAATGAAGTGCGCTTTCGGGCTACAGGTAAAGCGGCGGGTTCATGTGGTGAGTTCGATCTGTACCGATTGGCTTTTGATCAGCCCACAATGGCTGCCAAGGTATTGCGCCATATGTGGACTGAAATCGGTGGCAAGATGACAGGGCAGGTGCGTGATGGTCGAATTCCCTCAGATGCGTTGCCCGTTGTTGCCTATCAATCGCCTCCTTTAGCCGAAGTGATTCGTCTCATCAACAAGCGCAGTAATAACGTCATGACACGGTCGCTTTTGCTGACGATTGGTGCGCGCTCTGGTTTGAGACCTGCGACTGTGCAAGGAAGCGTGGATCGAGTACAGAGCGTGTTGCGTCGGCAGGGTTTGGATTTTTCTAAAGCTGTGATTGAAAACGGTTCTGGCTTATCGCGACGAGCCAGTGTCAGTGCTGACTTGATGACCGCTATGCTGCAAAAAGCTTGGGCATCGCCCGCCATGCCGGAGTATCTGGCTTCGATGGCAATCATGGGAGTGGATGGTACTTTGACGAATCGCCTTAGAAAAACACCTGCGCGCGGCTATGCCAATATGAAAACCGGGGCACTTAGAGACGCACGCGCGATTGCGGGTTATGTACTGTCTCGTTCTGGTAAACGGTATATATTTGTGAGTCTTGTGAATGATCCACAAGCCTTTAAAGCCCGCGAGTTTGAGAATGCGGTCGTGCAATGGCTTGTCGAGAAACAATAAATCAGCCCCATTTAACTTTTCCTCTCTGGGAGTTCGCTACAAAATGTCTGTGCACGAAATCAAGCACCCTCTGGTGCGCCATAAACTGGGTCTGATGCGATGTCATGATCTGAGTACAAAAAGTTTTCGGGAACTTGCTAGCGAGATTACTGGTCTCTTAATGTACGAGGCATGTCAGAACCTGCCACTTGACAGTGTTGAAGTCCAAGGTTGGAACGGTGCAGTGCAAGTCGAACGGGTTGCGGGTAAAAAAATCACCGTGGTGCCGATTTTACGAGCAGGCATTGGCATGCTAGATGGGGTGCTAAACTTGGTGCCAGGCGCGCGGGTGAGCACGGTAGGCATTGCGCGTAATGAAGATACATTACAGGCGCACACCTACTACGAAAGTCTGGTGGGAGAATTGGATCAGCGTCTGGCAATTATTGTGGATCCGATGCTAGCCACAGGTGGTTCGATGAACGCAACGATTGATCTATTAAAACGCGCAGGATGTAAAGAAATTCGAGCATTGGTGTTAGTCGCTGCACCTCGTGGTATTGACGCCGTACGACAAGCACATCCGGATGTGATGTTGTATACGGCCAGTATTGATGAAGGACTCAACGAGGATGGTTACATTTTGCCGGGTCTCGGTGATGCAGGTGATCGTTTGTTTGGAACGAAACAAAAGGGACAGAAGCACGAAGTTTGAGTTAAGCTTAATTAATCCAAGGTATTTATAAAGAAAATAAACGTGATCGGCTTGTAGTTCATGCAGTCCGGTCCATCATTCAGGAGTAATAAAACATGGCAAACAAATCAAGTCAAAAGCATCTATCAGACCGTCTGATTGATTCAGTTAAAACTGCGATTGACGACGCCGAAGACCTGCTGCGTCAAGCTGCATCAGAAACCGGAGATCGCGCTGTGCAGTTGCGTGATCAAGCAATGGAACGCTTGGATCGCACACGCTCTGCGATTCGCGACATGCAAGACGTGGTGGTCGATAAAGGCCGTCAAGCTGCGCATGCAACAGATGACTATGTGCACACCAACCCTTGGCAGGCTGTGACGATTTCAGCTGTCGCTGGTCTCTTGATCGGTTTGCTGATTGGTCGCCGTTAATTAGAAACAACACGTCAGCAACAAGACAGGAGCCTGAATTTGGCAAGCATACGGGATGTTCTCAGAGAATTAATCAGTGAACTGGTGGGTGCTGCTCGCACTCGTGTAGAACTCTTTGGTCTTGAATGGCAACAAGCGCGTGGTCAACTGGCCATTCTGGTTGCTCTTTTGCTGGCAGGGGTTGCTTTACTGTGGCTTGCCGTTTTAATGGTAAGTGTTCTGATCCTGACGCTGACGTGGAACACGCCTTATCGTGACTGGGTGGTTGTCGGTCTCTTACTATTGTATCTAGTTGGTGGTATTGCGTGTTTACTTGCGTTGAAATCTCGGCTTGGACGTCGTGAAGACTTGCCTTTTGCAGCCACGGTCGATGAATTAAAGCGTGATGCGCAGATGCTCTCTGGTTCATTTGAATCCGATCGTATGGGGGCTGCTCGGTATCGCGCACAAAGTTCTGACGGAGAATCGTGATGAATAGGCATCGTGAATCTCCTTCCGTTGAACGAAAAATTCGTATTGAGTTGTTGCGCTCGCAAGCGGCTATCGAACGACAAACCATTGCAATTCAGGCACAAAACCTGAAATCCAAGCTCGATCCGCGTGAGCAAATCATGAGTATGATGCCGACATCAGGCAGTGGACTCTTGGCACAAATTGGTCGTGCGGCTATACGCTATCCTTACTTAGCGTCCACAGGTAGCACGTTATTGCTCAGTCAGCTCAGAAACCCAAGACGATTGCTGCTTGGTGGCACTGTCGGTTTGATCATTTGGGCCATCAGTAAACGTAAGCGCCTTCGCGAAGAAACACCGCCCCCGCCACCACCTCTTTTCTGAGCGATTGTTGGTTTTATCCACCATTCGAACAAAAACAAAATGCACAGCTCGTCTTTCAAGACTGACTGTGCATTTTACGTTTGGGCTCTAAGAGTGCTGGAGGTCAGAGTCCTAAGCTAGACCAGATGTCATCGACCCGTTTTTTCGTGTCGGTATCCATGACGATGGGTACGCCCCATTCACGCGATGTTTCACCAGGCCATTTGTTGGTGGCATCTAAACCCATTTTTCCACCGAGACCACTGATTGGGGACGCAAAGTCCAGATAGTCAATCGGTGTGTTTTCAACAAGTACCGTATCGCGAACGGGATCCATCCGGGTTGTCATGGCCCAGACAACTTCTTTCCAATCACGAATGTTGATGTCTTCATCAACGACCACCAGAAACTTGGTATACATAAATTGGCGCAAAATACTCCAGATCCCAAACATGACGCGTTTGGCGTGTCCTGCATACTGTTTACGCATGGAAATGACTGCCAAACGATAGCTGCAACCCTCAGGTGGTAAGAAGAAGTCAGTGATTTCGGGTAGTTGTTTTTGCAGCAATGGCACGAAGACTTCATTGAGAGCTTCACCCAAGACAGCAGGCTCATCAGGGGGTTTGCCGGTATATGTCGTGTGGTAGATCGGATTGCGTCGCATGGTGATGCGTTCGACGGTAAAGACAGGGAACCAGTCACGTTCGTTGTAATAGCCTGTGTGGTCCCCGTAAGGGCCTTCAAGCGCCATTTCATAATCACTCGGTGGACATGCGGGCGTGTCTTCAGGCGCATTCTTAGGGATGCTAGGTGCGTTGGCGCGAGTGTCGCAGGTTGGCAGAATATGGCCTTCCAGAATGATTTCTGCATGCGCAGGCACACTGAGCTCGCTGCCCAGCGCTTTGGCCAAATGGGTTCTGGAGCCCCGCAATAAACCAGCAAACTGGTATTCAGACAAACTGTCCGGAACGGGTGTGACTGCGGCCAGTGTTGTGGCTGGGTCGGCGCCTAAAGCCACTGCAATTGGAAAGGGTCTGCCAGGATAGGCTAGGGCGTGATCCCGAAAATCAAGGGCACCACCACGGTGTGATAACCAGCGCATGATGAGCTTGTTGCGACCAATGACTTGTTGGCGATAAATCCCAAGGTTTTGTCGTTTGGCGTTGGGGCCACGTGTGATGACTAGGCCCCAGGTCAGTAGTGGTGCAATGTCGCCAGGCCAGCAGGTCTGAATGGGTAGATCATTCAGATCGACATCATTGCCTTCAAGCACAATCTCCTGACAAACAGGTGAGCGAACATTTTTAGGCGCCATGTCCCAGAGGGCGGACTTAAGCATCGAGACTTTGCTGAATGCATCGCGCAAACCTTCTGGAGCCGAGGGCTCTTTGAGCGTAGCAAGCAGTTCGCCAATGGCACGCAATTCGCTGACATCATCAGCACCCATGGCTTGGGCTACCCGTTTTGGGGTGCCAAATAAGTTCGCGAGAACTGGCATGGAACTTTTTTGTCCAAAGTGCTGTGCGTTCTCAAAGAGTAGGGCAGGGCCTTGCTGATGCAGCACACGGCTTGAAATTTCAGTCATTTCCAATCGCGTATCGACGGCGATGGGAATTCGTTTGAGATCCGAGCTGGCTTGCAGCTGGTCGAGAAAGTCACGCAAATCTTTATATTGCACTGCAGATTCCAAAAAATAATGGTTAAATGTTCCGCATGTCAGAATCAATTTCCTTGATCCCGCACGCCAGTCAGAACACTTGGCAGAAAAATCTGCGCTCTGTACTGCGTACCATTTTGTCATATCTCGGCATCGCCGTGTTGGTTGCGCTTTTAATGGTGCTCAGTGTGCCTACGGTGGGGGAGCGCCTAGCGATGATGAATCAGATCGTTTTAATTGCACTGAAAGACGAAGTGCCGGGTCTTGCTGATACCGTTCAGTCGATCGATCCGGCGACAGTTAGTCCGCAAGTGTCGCCAGTCGATGTCGAACCTCTGCCAGCGAAACCGTTAGAGAGCTTAGAAGGTGATACAGCCCCCAATCAGGTGGATAAAGGCACAGATGCTCAGCCAGTGATTTCGTTTAAATCGCAAGTTGACCAAGCAATGGCGCATTTTTCATTGACACGTAAACAACTCGATGCGTTAGAAACCTATATAGCCAGAAAGTACAAAGTCGGTCGTGATGTGATTCATCGCCTGACCGATACAGTTCTGGTTGCTGGGTATGAACGCAAGATTCATCCTTTGCTGACACTGGCCGTTATGTCGGTGGAATCCCGATTTAATCCGTATGCAGAAAGTGGTGCTGGGGCACAGGGTTTGATGCAGGTCATGACTCGGGTGCATACCGACAAGTTTGAGCGCTTGGGACAAACAGAAGATGCGGCATTTCATCCGATGCACAATATCCGTGTTGGGATTGAAATCCTGGCTGATTGCATTAAAAGAAGGGGTTCTGTCACGAATGGACTGAAATGCTACGTGGGTGCAACGGGTCCCAATGATGGGGGTTATGCGAACAAGGTTTTAGCCGAACAACGCCGTATGGCGTTGTCGGGCAAAATTGCATTGCCGAACTAAAGTTGAATAGCTGGTTGAAGTCCCTTTGAGGTTTGTCTCAGGCAGAGGGGCCCGAGCCAATCAAGACTTGACGCATACGCTCAACGGCTTTTTGCAGTCGATCCATCCCGATGGTGTAAGACAGTCGAATCATGCGTTTTGCATGTGTAGGACCAAAATCGGCACCAGGCACAACAGCGACCCCCCCTTGCTCTAGCAACTGGCTAGCCAGATGGTCACTGTCATTGGAAAATCGGCTGATATCTGCATAGACATAAAATGCGCCGTCTGGAACGACGGGCACTGTCATTCCCATTTGATTTAAGGCCTCAACCAAGAAGTCGCGCCGTGCTTTAAAAGCTTGGCGGCGTTGCTCAAAAATAGCCAATGAATCGGGTGTGAAACAGGCCAGTGCCGCGTGTTGTGACAAACTCGGTGGGCAAATCGTCAGATTTGAGGTGAGGTCCTCGATTGGTTCAACCAGATGCGGTGGCACAATCATCCAGCCAAGTCGCCATCCCGTCATATGAAAGTATTTCGAAAAGCTATTCAGAATGATGAAGTCATCACTCAGACGTAGCGCAGAGTGCCGGGTCTGGCCATAGGATAGTCCGAGATAAATTTCATCCATGATCGCAAAGCCGTGGCGCGATTGAACATAATTCAAAATCTCTTTGACGGTGTCAGGCTGCAATGAGGTCCCCGTGGGGTTGCTGGGAGATGCGAGCATAATGCCACCTGTTTTGTCATCCCAAAGGGAGTCAATTTGTGCACAAGTGGGCTGAAAGCCGTCTTTGGCTTGTGTGGGGATGATTTTTGCATGACCACCTGCGGCCGTCACAAAGTTGATGTTAGGCGGGTAGTAGGGGTCAGGTACTAAAACATTTTGGCCTGGATTGACTAAGGCCATGGTTGCCAGTTGTAATGCGCCACTGGCGCCAGCCGTCACAATCACACGAGCTGGATCGACAGGTGCATCGAACGTTTGCGCATAAAATTGCGCAATGGCTTCACGTAATGGCATGATGCCAAGTGCCGGTGTGTACCGACCGAGACTGGCTTGAGCCGCTTTGTTAAGGGCTTGTACGACAGCCGGTGGCGCGCTGAAGTCAGGTTCACCAATGCCTAGACTGATGATATCTTTGCCTTGAGCGGCCAGTTCAGCGCTACGCTTAAAAATAGACATCGCCTGAAAAGGCAGGATGTGGCGGGTACGGGTTGCAGGTTTAGGGTATTTCATGCCGAGTCAAAATTAGTCAATCCAAAGGAGGATTGTAGTGTCCACAGAGCCGACTTCAAGGCGTTCTTTCTTATTTGGGCGCACTTCGCGTCAAGAAGATACGTGGTTACTGTTCGTTGCCAAGCTCAAACGGAGTTGTCGTGGCGAGGTCCGATTGGTGCCTCGTGAGACGGCACCGTGTGCCTATCTGGAGCCCACTGAGCTCAATGATATCTTGCTGGCGCGTACTTTATGTGCGCAATACGGTGTCGCCATGGGTTTAGTGGGTGTGCCCGAGTCCGATAGGGATAAGCAGCGACCTTTGCTCATGGTTCAGGCGGGGCGCGCTTGGGGCAGTCTGATGCCTTTAGAGGATGGTATCTGGCGAGTGGATGCGGGTTGTGCGGTGGCTGCGATGCGGGCGGCTGGTTTATGGGTGGCACCTACTCGAACTGCTGTGGGTAATTTGGCACAATGGATTGCGCAATTACGAACTCCTCAAACCGCAGGTGGATTATCACAGTTTGGTGTGGTTGCCCTTGAGTGTCTGATGGCAGATGGCCAGATCGAGGTGTTTTCTGAATTTGGTGTCAAAGACCAGCAACCGCTACGAACGATTGCGGCACAAAAGGCGATTCCGGCGCTTTTTGAATTGAGTCTGCGTCCAGAACTTGATGATATTCGTCAGGCAAGGGCACGGTCTGAACCGATCGCCTGGCCACTCATTTATCGTTTAGATGCGCTCATCGCTAGTGAAAACGAAGGCTTGAATCTTGCTGAGATTTTTTTAGGACATGGTGGTCAACTTGTCTGGGTGATTGCTGCGCATATGAAAGTGATGACACCCGCACAGACAATAGGGGTATCTGAGGTGGGTGAGTCGAATTTGTCATCATCTGTCTATTCAGAGATCGAGCACCAAGTTCGTCAGGTGTTTGATGGATCTGACGTCTTTTTGTGTCCATAGGACCAAAGCGTATAGAATCAAAGAATTCCAGTTTTACTGCGGATTTCCCGTAGTTATGAGTGAGGCAATAAATGGATCAGAATTTACGTCAGGCTGCGCTGAAATATCATGAGGACGGTCGTCCCGGAAAAATTGCGATTGCGCCAACCAAAGGTTTGTCAAATCAGCGCGAACTGTCGCTGGCGTATTCACCCGGTGTGGCTGCAGCGTGTGAGGAGATTGTGAATGACCCACAAAACGCCGTGCGCTATACCGCACGTGGAAATTTGGTTGGCGTGATCACCAACGGGACTGCAGTGTTGGGCCTAGGAAATATCGGACCATTGGCTTCTAAACCAGTGATGGAAGGCAAGGCCGTACTCTTTAAAGAGTTTGCTGGTATTGACGTCTTTGATATTGAGATTAACGAAACCGATCCACAAAAACTGATTGAAATTATTGCGGGGCTTGAGCCGACTTTTGGGGGGATGAACCTAGAAGACATTAAGTCGCCTGAGTGTTTTGTGGTTGAGACAGAACTGCGCAAGCGTTTAAAGATCCCCGTGTTTCACGATGATCAGCATGGCACTGCGATTTGTGTCAATGCAGCTGTTGTGAATGGTTTGGAAGTTGTCGGTAAAAAACTCAGCGACATTAAAGTGGTCGTGTCTGGTGCTGGTGCAGCTGCCTTGGCATGCTTGAATTTGTTGGTTGATTTGGGCTTGCCGATTGCCAATATTTGGGTCACTGATATTGAAGGGGTTGTGTACAAAGGCCGCGAAGCCTTGATGGATGAGCATAAAGAGAAATTTGCGCAAGAAACTGATTTGCGCACGCTTGCAGAAGTGATTGTGGATGCGGATATGTTCTTGGGCTTGTCGGTTGGAGATGTGTTAAAGCCTGAAATGGTCGCCACCATGGCGCCGCGTCCGTTAATTTTGGCGCTCGCAAACCCAGATCCGGAAATTGCGCCACCCGTCGCGCATGCTGTGCGCGATGACATCGTGATGGCAACTGGCCGCTCTGATTACCCTAACCAAGTCAATAACGTCTTGTGCTTCCCCTATATGTTCCGTGGTGCTCTCGACGTGGGTGCGACGACCATTACCCGCGGCATGGAAAAAGCGGCTGTGATGGCTATAGCGAAGCTTGCGCGTGAAGAACAAAGTGACGTAGTGATGGCAGCTTACGGCAGTGGCGCTTCGTTTGGTCCAGAATACATTATCCCGAAACCGTTTGATCCACGTTTAATTACGCGCATTGCCCCAGCGGTTGCGAAAGCCGCTATGGAAGATGGTGTGGCGACTCGTCCAATTGCCGATCTTGAAGCCTATGTGGAGCAGTTGGAGCAGTTTGTCTATCACTCTGGTGCGTTCATGAAACCGGTATTTGCACAAGCCAAAAGCTTTGTGCATGAGGGTGGTAAAGCCCGGATCGTCTACACCGAGGGTGAAGATGAACGCGTTTTGCGCGCTGTTCAAGTGGTGGTGGATGAGAAGCTTGCCAAACCCATTCTGGTTGGTCGTCCAGCCGTTCTGGCTGATCGTATTGAGAAGTTAAGACTGCGCTTACGTCTAGGTGAAGATGTGGAAGTTGTCAATCCGGAATGGGATGAGCGCTTTAACGTTTACTGGAACGCCTATTGGGAAAAAATGTGCCGTCAAGGCGTCAGTAAAGAAATGGCACGCGTTGAAATGCGTCGTCGCCTGACGTTGATTGGGGCAACCATGGTGCATCTGGGCGATGCGGATGGCTTAATTTGTGGAACTGTTGGTCGTTATTCAGACCATTTGCTCTACATTGATCAGATGCTTGGCTTAGCACCGAATGCCTCAGTGTATGCGGCAATGAGTATCTTGCTATTGCCGAATCATACGCTGGTGCTTGTGGATACGCACGTCAATGAAAATCCAAGTGCGCAGCAAGTGGCTGAATTTACGCTAGCAGCTGCGCAAGAAATGCGTCGCTTGAATTTGATTCCAAAAGTGGCTTTACTGTCGCGTTCGAATTTTGGAACAGGGAACACTGCTTCAGCTCAGAAAATGCGCGATGCGTTAGCTATCTTACGTGAACAAGTCCCCGATCTGGAAGTGGATGGTGAAATGCACGGTGATTGCGCACTCGATGAGAAGCTGCGTTTGCGTGTATTGCCGTCTTCTACGCTCAAAGGGGCAGCCAATTTGCTGGTATGTCCGAATATGGAGTCGGGCAATATCGCATACAACCTGCTTAAAACAGCAGCGGGTAGTAATGTCACGATTGGTCCATTCCTTTTAGGGCCGAAAGCACCTGTTCATATTCTGACCTCAAGTTCGACAGTTCGCCGAATTGTGAACATGACGGCATTAACCGTGTTAAAAGCCAATCATCAGGAAAACAACGGGTAAAAGTCCTGTGCGATCAAAGAGGTGGGGGTCAGACGTGTGGTTTGACCTCATCTCTGAAACAACCAGGCCAGATTTCAAAATGGCGCAGTGCACAGGTTGTATTTTTAGTAACTGAATCTAGAGTGTTGTGAATTACCCGCACTCCCGCATTGATTCATCGCGGTTTAGTCGATACGATTCGGCACTAGAGGTTCGTTATGACAACAACATGGGGCAGCAGGCTATGGCTAATGTAAACAAAACGCAAATTGATAGTTTGCTTAAAAATGGTGGGGAGTTTGACGCGCAATCCGATTTGGAAACAATGCGTGCACAACTCGAAGAAGCCGGTTTGGCATGCTTTATGGCAGAGTGTTCGAAAGCGAGAAACCGGTCAGCGGTGTTTCGGGCAGTCGCCAAAGCAGTGGATTATCCTGAGTTTTTTGGGTCCAGCTTAGAAGGCTTATACGACTGTTTAACAGACACGATTTCTGAGCAACGCGTGGGCGTGGCCATGCTTTTTCAGGATTTGCATTCGGCCGATCCGGATTTAGAGCCCGTGGTGCCACAAATTCAGGAAGTACTCAACGAAGCTGTTGACTACGCACGGGATCAGAATAAGGTGTTCTTATACGGCATTCAGCACGGTGGCAAACACCCAGACGCAGTCCCGGGCGTGGTGCATGCTTGGAGTGACGTGGCAGAATAAAGCCCGTTCTTCGTGATCATTACCAGCCTAGCAAAGCGCTTAGGCTGGCCACAGCAGTCAATCCAGCCGTTTCCGTTCTTAGAACACGTGGACCTAAACTAACGCAATGACTGTGCGCCTTTTGGAGAAGTTGGATTTCTTGCAGATCCCAGCCACCTTCGGGACCAATAAAAAAAGCACATCCGTTGGCAGCTCTGATTTCAGAAAGTAGGTCAGCGTGGTTTAAAGGCAGGGCTTGGCTATCTGGCAATAAGGCGAGTCGAGGCACTTGATCGCATAAAGTGATGGCTTGCGTAAGCGACACCGGCATGATGAGTTGCATCAGGTGATTACGACCACATTGTGCACTGGCCGATTCAATGATGCGCTGCCCGTGTTCTAAACGACGCTGTGCGCGCTTTTCATCTAACTGCACCACACTGCGTTTGGCTGTGCTCACAATTACGCGATGGACGCCTAGTTCAGTGGCTTTTTCAAGGACCCAGTCCAGTTTATCTTGCTGGGTCATCGCTTGCACTAGGGTGATTTGCCCAAGCATTTCACGACTTAAGTGCTCTGTCTGAAATACCCTAACGAGGGCGCGTCGTCGATCAATTTCTTCTAATGTGGCCTGGGCCTGTAAGCCTTGGCCGTTAAACAAGGTGATTGTTTCACCTAGACGCAATCGTCGCACATGCATGTGATGTGCGACCGTTTCGGGTAATTCGAGCAGTTGCTCTGTTTTGAGCTCACCCGGGCAGAGGAATCGTGGCCATTTCATGGTTTGATTTTAACAATTTCCTACCTCAACAAACCAAAACGCTTGCGATCAGGGGTTTGCTCAGGAAATCGGTCGCGCGGTGCTAAAATCTGGACTTTTCATGGACGCATCATCCTGTTGATGACAGGCTGCTGGTGTTTTTGTGTGTCAGCGGCTAAATCAATCTGTGATGTGTTCCGATTGCTGATTCGCTACATAAGGGCTTTCCCGTTTCATGAGTACATCCGACGTCACACCAACCCAGATGGCCAACGCAATTCGCGCGCTCTCCATGGACGCTGTCCAGAAAGCTAAATCAGGACATCCCGGTGCACCGATGGGTATGGCAGAAATGGCCGTCTCCTTGTTTACAGAGCACTTAAAACACAACCCAGTAGATCCGGACTGGTTTGACAGAGATCGTTTTGTGTTGTCAAACGGCCATGGTTCGATGCTGATGTATGCCTGTTTACATCTGGCTGGCTACGATTTACCCATGGATGAGTTGCGCCAATTTCGCCAACTCCATTCGCGTACACCAGGTCACCCCGAGGTCGGCTACACACCCGGTGTTGAAACCACCACAGGCCCACTCGGTCAAGGTTTGGCCAATGCAGTCGGGTTGGCGCTAGCTGAAGCATTACTCGCCAAAGAATTTAATCGCGATGATTTCCCCGTTGTTGATCATCATACCTACGCCTTTATTGGTGATGGTTGCCTGATGGAAGGGGTGTCGCACGAGGTATGTTCGCTGGCTGGAACATTGTCTCTAGGTAAGCTCATCGTTCTTTATGACGACAATGGTATTTCCATTGATGGTCAGGTGGAGTTTTGGTTTAAAGATGACACAGCGCGCCGTTTTGAGGCGTACGGATGGAATGTCATCCGCGATGTGGATGGTCACGATGTTCAGGCAGTCAATGCTGCGATTGAAGCGGCTAAAACTGATGGACAGGCCCAGAATAAACCGACACTGATTATTTGTAAAACCGTAATCGGCAAGGGCTCACCAGGCATGGCCGGCAGTGAGAAAGTGCATGGCAGCCCACTGGGTGATGAAGAGATTGCCGCTACACGGGAGGCTTTGAATTGGCCTGATGCACCCTTTGAGATACCTCAAGCGATTGCTCAAGCTTGGGATTGCCGTGCAAAAGGCCAAGCTAGTCAGAAAGCATGGCAAGCCATGTTTGAGGGTTATAGTGCAGCCCACCCAGAGTTAGCTGCTGAGTTAACAAGACGTTTGCGAGGTGATTTGCCTGAAGACTTTTCAGCGACATTACAAACTATGCTTGATGACATCAATACGCAAGCACAAACGCTGGCAACCCGCAAAGCATCACAAATGGTGCTGGGTCAATTGGCGAAAGAACTGCCAGAAATGTTGGGCGGCTCAGCTGATCTGACCGGTTCGAACTTCACTGACTGGCCTGATTGTGGTGCAGTCCGTGCCGATGCCAATGGTTTGTCATTCGGACGTCATATTAACTATGGTGTACGTGAGTTTGGTATGTCTGCCATCATGAACGGGATTGCTTTACATGGCGGTTATCTGCCATTTGGCGGCACGTTCTTGGTGTTTTCAGATTACTCCCGTAATGCGATTCGGATGGCTGCGCTCATGAAGCAGCGCGTTGTTCATGTGCTCACCCATGATTCGATTGGTCTAGGCGAAGATGGTCCAACCCACCAACCGATTGAGCATGCGGCCAGTCTGCGTCTGATTCCGAATCTGTCGGTTTGGCGTCCTTGTGACACCGTCGAAACGGCTGTGGCTTGGCAAACCGCTGTACAGCGTCCTGTGTCGCGTGGTATGCAAGTGCGGGATGGGGGACCGACTGCGCTGTTGTTGTCTCGACAGAATTTGCCGTTTGTTGAGCGTGATGCACAGACATTGCAAAACGTCTCACGCGGTGGTTATGTGTTGGCTGAGGATGCACAGGCATCGGCCACGATTATTGCAACGGGCTCAGAAGTGGAAATCGCCTTGCAAGCGCGTGATGCACTTGCTAAAGAAGGTGTGGCGGTCCGCGTGGTTTCGATGCCCAGCACAGATGTCTTCGATCAGCAAGATCTGGCGTATCGTCAGCAAGTGCTAGGCGTTGGTTTGCCGCGTGTGGCTGTTGAAGCGGGCGTACGTGATTTCTGGTTTAAATATGTTGGACTGGAAGGTGCTGTTGTAGGAATTGATCGGTTTGGTGAGTCTGCACCAGCCGCAGAGTTGTTTCAGTATTTTGGCATGACAGCGCAAGCCGTAGCGGATGCTGTCAAACAAGTAATTTCAAACTAGGAGAGTTTTGTCATGGCAATTCGCGTTGCGATTAATGGTTATGGTCGGATTGGTCGGAATATTCTGCGTGCTCACTACGAAGGTGGTAAGAAACACGATATCGAAATCGTGGCAATCAACGATCTGGGCGACCCAAAAACCAATGCCCATTTGACCCAATATGACACAGCACACGGTAAGTTCCCTGGCACAGTGTCGGTCGAAGGCGACTACATGGTAGTGAATGGCGATAAGATTCGCGTACTCGCTAACCGCAATCCCGCAGAGCTCCCTTGGGGTGATCTGAATGTGGACGTGGTGTTGGAATGCACAGGCTTTTTTGCCAGCAAAGAAAAAGCCAGCGCTCATCTGCAAGGTGGCGCACGTAAAGTCATTATTTCAGCACCTGGCGGCAAAGATGTGGACGCCACCGTGGTTTACGGTGTGAACCATGACATTTTGCGAGCTGAGCACACGGTGATTTCGAATGCTTCTTGCACCACAAACTGCTTGGCACCGCTGGTTAAGCCTTTGCACGACAAATTGGGCATTGAAACCGGTCTGATGACCACAATTCATGCCTACACCAACGATCAGGTGCTGACCGACGTCTATCACGAAGATCTGCGTCGTGCACGTTCTGCCACTATGAGCATGATCCCCACCAAAACCGGTGCAGCTGCCGCGGTCGGTCTGGTGTTGCCTGAACTGAACGGCAAGTTGGATGGTTATGCTATGCGTGTGCCAACCATTAACGTGTCGATTGTCGATCTGTCCTTTATCGCATCCCGTGAGACGACGGTGGAAGAAGTGGACACCATCTTACGCGAAGCGTCTGAAGACGGTGCACTCAAAGGTATTCTGACCTACAACACCGATCCGCTGGTGTCGATTGATTTCAACCACAATCCTGCATCAAGTAACTATGACGCTACATTAACCAAAGTGTCTGGCAAGCTGGTGAAAGTCAACTCTTGGTATGACAACGAGTGGGGCTTTAGCAACCGCATGCTCGATACGACTGTTGCATTGATGACGGCTAAATAAGCGCATGGATATTTTGACTCTGAAACAACTGGCCGAAGAAGGCCAGTTGCAAGGTAAGCGTGTTTTTATTCGAGCAGATTTGAATACACCCTTGAACGATCAGGGTGAAATCACCGAAGATACACGGATTCGCGCGTCACTACCCGGAATTGAACTTGCTCTACGTTCTGGTGCCAGTGTGATGGTGACGTCGCATCTAGGTCGTCCAACCGAAGGGCAGTTAACTGCAAAGGACAGTTTGGCACCGATTGCCAAACGTTTGCAGGATTTGCTCGGAAAGCCTGTACGTCTGGTTGCAGATTGGGTTGATGGTGTTGAGCTTGCACCCGGTGAAGTGGTGTTACTGGAGAATTGTCGCGCCAATCCGGGTGAGAAAGCCGATTCACCTGAATTAGCTGAAAAAATGGCTCGTCTGTGTGATGTCTATGTGAATGATGCGTTTGGTACAGCGCATCGTGCGCAAGCCACCACACATGGTCTGGCGTTGAAAGCACCGATCGCTTGTGCGGGTCCTTTGTTAAGCGCAGAACTTGGAGCGTTGGGCAAGGCTTTACATTCACCCGCTCGTCCTTTGGTTGCGATTGTGGGTGGCTCTAAAGTTTCGACAAAATTGTCGATTCTGAGCGCGCTTGCTGATCGTGTGGATCAGTTAATCGTGGGCGGTGGTATTGCCAATACGTTTATGCTGGCAGCAGGGTTACCAATCGGCAAATCACTGGCTGAACCTGATCAGGTTGAGCAAGCGAAAGCTGTGATGAAAAAAATGAAAGCACGTGGTGCACAAGTCCCCATTCCGGTGGATGTCGTTGTGGCCACGGAGTTTTCTGCCGATGCCAAAGCGACTCGCAAATCTGCCCAAGCGGTTGAGGCCGATGAGATGATTTTTGATATTGGTGAAGAAACCGTCAAAACGCTCTCAGAAATCCTAGCCAATGCGGGTACGATTGTCTGGAATGGTCCTGTGGGTGTCTTTGAGTTCGATGCGTTTGGATCGGGTACAGAAGGCATTGCAAAGGCCATCGCAAACAGCAAAGGGTTTTCGATTGCAGGTGGTGGCGATACCTTGGCTGCGATTGCCAAGTACGGCATTGGAGACCAAGTGGGGTATATCTCTACGGGTGGTGGTGCGTTTCTGGAGTTTCTGGAAGGTCGTGAACTGCCGGCAGTTGCTGCATTAAAAGCACGCATGAACGCTTAAGTGGTTGAAGTCATCTAAAAAAACAAATCGCTGGTTGCCATTTAGGCTTCCAGCGATTTGTTTTTTAAAAGAGGTTTTGTTGATTAACACATTAAAACTGATAAATTCATCGTCGCAAGCGACAGAAATTATATAAATCTAAGATTTTTATATACTCTGATTGATTTGTAGTACCGTTGTTTCGATAATTTTGAATGTTCACCTTTTGATAGTGATAGACTGCCTTGAAAACATTAATTTCTAATATCTACGATACCTTGGAGTCATTACTGGTGCCGTTAATTGCAACATTCTGGGATACCTTCAGTAGCAAACGACATTCGCATGACTTTGTCTATGCGCGTGCGGACTACTTTAGAACGCGGGTTGGTGTGATTGCGCTGATCTTTTTAATCCTAACGCCGTTCTGGGCGCTGTTTGATTTTTTTGTGCTTGCCGAGAATACGCGATGGTTGGTTATTCCCGCGCGCATTATCATGACCGTTGGTTTGATCGTGACCATGGTGATTGCGCTTAAAACGCGGAAAGGGACAACGCATATTTTTGTTGCGACCAGCTTGCTGTTTATCTTGCCGATATTGTTTTACCTGACTGTGGTGATCGCGACCTCGCAAGAGCCGCCATCAGACTTACCCGGGTATGACTTTATGCCGTATATGTTGACCGCAATGTTGGCGATTTTTCCGCTGACCCTGTTGGAAGGGTTGGTGTTGGGTCTGCTTTTCTTTTTGTCGCAAGTCTATGCATTGCACACTGATCATGTGCTCTTGAGCGTTCACGGTTTACAGACGTTGTGGCTATTAGGTGCGATCTTGGTGATCACTGTGACTTCAAGCTATTTTCATTTGGGCTTGTTGTTGCGTTTATACCGTGAGGCCACACACGATGGTTTGACAGGCCTGCTTAACAGAATGGCGTTCATACAGGCCGTGGAACAAGTGATGGCCACGCATCGGCGTGAAAGCATCGTGTTTATGATGCTGGACCTAGATCACTTTAAACGCTTGAATGACAATTATGGACATTCGGTTGGTGACAAGGTTTTGCAACAATTTGCCAGAATTATGCGCAAAGAAGTTCGGTCAATTGATTATGTGGCGCGTTATGGTGGCGAAGAGTTTGTGATTGTTCTCGTGGGTCAGAGCAAGGATGAAGCGATGGCGGTTGCTGAACGGATTCGCGCCAGTACTGAAAGCACGGTCATGCAAGATCATGAGGGTCAAGAATTTAATTTCACGGTCAGTATTGGGGTGGCGAGTTTGGAAGCGAATGAATCGATCGCGCAAGCCATGCGGCGTGCTGATGATGGTTTATACGAAGCCAAACGAATTTCACGTAATTGTGTGGTGGGTGTTTAATCACAAAGGTTTTTGTTTGCTAAGATTGATTTGAAAAGTGCCGGTGTACAGTGTGATGTAAACCGGCATTTTTGTTTGATTCACAGTGCGGATCACTCGAATATTAAAGATCCCACCAAGTACTGAATTATCTGAGGATTTATGTACAAAGACCAAATCATCTATTACGGGACAGGACTTGCGCTTGCCTTGCTGTTTTTAATCTTATCGAAATGGATGAGTGTTCGGCTTAAAAAGCAAACTAAAGTTGCCAAGAAAATTATCTATCACGGTTTGACCGTCACGCCATTGGTTTTGAGCGTATTGACGATCTATACCTACTACAACGAAGCGGCTGCAGAGTTTAAATTCACCCCCATTGTGAGCAAAATCGTCGATATAGCGATGCCGCTCTTAATTGCTTTTATTATTCTGCGGCAAGTGTTTGAACTGGTGAACTTGCTCGAAAGTCGTCAGATTAGCAAGGGAGAAGATAAAACCTCTGCCAGAGTTTTTTCTAGGGCATTAAAGATGCTCTCAACGCTGATTGTAGCCCTGTTGCTGGCGCATGACTTTGGATTAAATCTATCAGCGCTCATGGCCTTTGGTGGGATGGGTGGTTTGGTTGTGGGGTTGGCTGCTAAAGATACATTGAGTAATTTTTTCTCCGGCATCTTGTTGTTTTATGATCGGCAGTTTAATATTGGCGATTGGATTAGTTCACCAGACCGCAATATTCAAGGTACGGTGGTTGAAATTGGTTGGCGCTTGACCAAAATCATGACTTTTGATCATCGGCCATTGTATGTGCCTAACGCATTGTTTTCGACGATCAGTGTCGAAAACCCAGGTCGCATGACCAATCGACGAATTAAAACGTCCATCAGTTTACGCTATGAAGATGCCGCAAAAATTAGTGCAGTGGTAAGCGATATTAAGACAATGCTTAAAAACAATGAAGACATTGATCAGAGCCAAACTATGCTTGTGTATTTTGATGAATTTGGCGACTCTTCTTTAAATATTTTGATTTACTGTTTTACAAAAACGACCGTGTGGGCCAAGTGGTTGGAGGCGCAACAAACGGTCTTTTTAAACATCATCGATATTGTGCATCAGCATGGTGCAGACTTTGCGTTTGATTCCACTACGGTTTATCTCAAAAAAGATGATTAGAGGTTCAGGCTAGAGCTTCGGTGTTGTGACATAAAAAAACCCGCATGGTTGTCTTTGAAGAACGTTTTCTTAAACAACGAATGCGGGTTTATTTATGTCCGGTAGGGGACACCGGACAAATTGGTTTTACTTTGAAGTGGATTGCGTTTTTTGCTCCTCGCTTCGTGCTTGATTCTCATACAACACGCCACCCATGGCAGCTACTAGGATCATAAATCCTGTCCCCAGCAACCAAGCCAGATACCATGGACCATAGTCCCCCATGATGACTGTGAGTAAAATGGCGATGACAGCCAGTATCAGTAGAACGATGATGCGCGATAATAGTGACATAGCGTCATCTCCTTAATACAAGGTTTCTTCGGATTCGATGGTTTTGACATCGACTTTGCCGCGCATGACATAGAACGCCCAGCTGGTGTATGTCACGATAAGCGGGATAAAGATAGCCGTAAAGCCCAGCATCCAGCCCATGGTTAACGTGCTTGCGCCGGAGTTCCACACAGTCAAGCTATGGGAAGGACTGCTTGATGACGGCATGATGAATGGGAACATCGTCGCACCGACCATACCCAGTACACCCACCCAAGTCACGACACCCATCCACCAGCCCACTTGGTTGTAACGCTTATGCAAAGCAATCAACCCAATGATGATGCTTGCATAGGCTAAGGCGGGAAGTAACCATAAAACGGGGTATTGTGCAAAATTCTGCAGCAATGCGCCGTCCACGATGGTAACTGTCTGATGCAAGGGTGTTTGTGGCACCCCCGGTGCTGGCGACTGAACCAATTCGTAACCGGGATGGATCGTAGACCACAGACCCACTACCGTCATCAGAATCAAGGCCAGAATGCCACCCCAAGTGGCTGCTTTCAGTGCACGTTGACTAATGTTTTTTTCGCCACTGCCGATTAACAACATCGCAGCGCCTGAGTAAATAGACAAAGCCACGGATGTCAGTCCGCAGAGAATGGCGTATGGGTTAAAGAGATCGATGAAACTGCCCGTGTAATACGACACCATGCGTGCATCAAAGTGAAAGGGCACACCCTGCAGAACGTTACCAACGGCTGCACCAAAGACCAGCATGGGCACTAAGCCTGAGACAAACAAACTCCAGTCCCACATGTTGCGCCATTTACTGCATTCAATCTGGCTGCGATATTCAAACCCTAATGGGCGCACAATCATGCTCCAGAGTAAAACGAGCATGACGATGTAAAACCCAGAAAAGGCTGTTGCGTAAACCAATGGCCAGGCAGCGAAGATCGCGCCACCGCCCAGCACAAACCAGACTTGGTTGCCGTCCCAGTGAGGCCCGATAATATTCAGAGCCACTCTGCGTTCGTTGTCTGTGCGTCCGACATAGCGCAGGATAGTCCCCACGCCCATGTCCATACCCATCATTGCACCCAGACCCATCAGCAGGATCCCTAGGAGTAGCCACCAGACAATAATTAAATAAAAATATGTATCCATGGTGTTTGCCTCTTATTGCGCACTGAGTTGAGTTTGCGTTTGCAATCCGCGTTGCTGCAATTCTAAATCACTGGCAGGTGGCGGTCCCTCTTTGATTTTGCGTGTCATCAAGAAGACCTCAATGATGGCAAACACGGTGTAGAGCAACACAAATCCGATGAGTGAAACGATCATGTACGTGACGGAGTGCGTGGAAGCAGATAGCCACGTCGGCAAGACCTCATAAACAGTCCAAGGTTGTCGGCCCACTTCAGCCACAATCCAGCCCATTTCACAGGCAATAAATGGCACGGGAATCATCCAGACCGATGCGCGCAAGAACCAGCGTTTTTCATGCACTTTGTTGCTCAGTGTCAGCACAATGGCAGTCACAAAGTAGAGCAGCATCAGGAGTCCGAGTCCAACCATGATCCGGAAGGCCCAGAAAATAGCCCAGACTTCCGGAATGGTGTCTTTGGCAGCGAGCTCAACTTCACGTTCGGTGATTTGTGTCAGATCACCGTCGGGTGCGTATTTTTGAACCAATAAGCCATACCCGATGTCGTCTTTGTGAGCTTCAAAGATCGCCATCGCGTGTGCGTCTTGCGGATCACGCCCTAACTGCTCAAGAGCGTGTACGGCTGGGATGCCGTTGTGTATCCGCACTTTGGCTTCTTCCTGAAGCTCTTGAACGGAAGGCACCACACCATCGAGAGAGTGTGTGACCAAGATCGACAGGAACGCAGGAACTTGTATGTCGAATAGGTTTTTCTCTTCTTTTTGTGAAGGCAATGCAATCACGTTAAAAGACATAGGGGCTTTTTCTGGTTCCCAGAGTGCTTCCATCGCCGCCAGTTTGGACGGTTGTGCATGACCACCAATAAAGCCTAGCGCGTCACCCAAAGTGATAACACCCGCTGTTCCCATGACACCGAAGAGTGCAGCGATGCGGAAAGAGCGCTTGGCGATATCCATGTGACGGTTACGAAGCATGTAAAACGCGCTGATGCCACAAACGAAGACAGCCGCTGTGACATAACCGGCAATCACGGTGTGGACGAATTTGGCTTGTGCGTCAGGGTTAAAGAACAAGTCGTTAAAGCTTGCCAACTCCATGCGCATCGTGATGGGGTTCAGTTCGGCGCCCATTGGGCTTTGCATAAAGCTGTTGGCGACCAGAATCCAGAGTGCGGATAGGTTAGAGGCTAGGGCAACCAGGTAGGTGATCACTAAGTGTTTGCCTTTCGACAAGCGATCCCAGCCAAAAACCATCAGTCCGACAAAGGTCGACTCCATAAAGAACGCCATCAGACCCTCTACCGCTAGAAGCGTGCCAAATGTGTCACCGACAAAGCTAGAGTAGTAAGACCAGTTCATCCCAAACTGCACTTCCATGGTCAACCCGGTGGCGACACCGAGTGCAAAGTTGATCATGAAAAGATGCATCCAGAACTTGGTTGCGCGTTTATAGATTTCTTGCCCGGTGACCACATACACCGTTTCCATAATCGCTAGCATCACTGAAAGGCCCAGTGTTAAGGGCACAAACAGGAAGTGATACAAAGCGGTGGCGGCAAACTGTAATCGTGATAAATCAACGACGGTTTCATCAAACATTTTTACCCACCATAATTGTGATCTGGTTGCCGGAGACGACGCTCCAGAATGAATGCGACAAGCATCACGCACATAAGTACTCTTGGCAAGTTTGGCTGATCTAAATCAAAAAAATCAACTGTGACTCACCAGTAGTTTCAGAATAGACGTTAAAACGACATTCGTGTGAAGATTGTAAACTAAATAATTTGCAGGATTCCTGGTTGTAACGATCAAAAAGATTTCAAGAGATTTTTTATGGGATTTGCGTTGTCTTTTTGTCTCTTTTTAAGATTGTTTGATAAAAAATTCTGACTGAAAATTCGATTTCTATCGATTTCTGACTTTTGAATAATAGGTTCTCAATCGTTGTGCTCAGTGATAAGGTGACTTCAAATCAAGTGTCAGAGCGTCAATGCTTTTGTGATGCTTTTAAGACACATTAAAAATATACGGATGGAGACTGAGCATGATGAAGACTGTACCTGCGGGTGCATTAGCGGGTGTGCGTGTGATTGACGCCTCCCGAGTGTTGGGTGGACCGTACTGCGGTCAGATTTTGGGGGATCACGGGGCGGATGTCCTCAAGATTGAAGTGGCCCATGGTGATGATACTCGACAGTGGGGGCCGCCTTTTATGGGGCCCAATTCTGCTTACTTTAGCGGTGCAAACCGTAACAAGCAGACGCACATTTTAGATTTGTCGACGCCACAAGGACGTGAAGCCTTGTTTGAAATGCTTGACACTGCAGATGTGTTCGTGGAGAACTTCAAACGCTCGACGCTCGAGAAGTGGGGTTTGACCTTAGAGAGCTTCAGATCCCGCAATCCGCGTCTGATCCATTGCCGTGTGTCCGGATTTGGTTCAGTTGGTCCGTATGGTGACTTACCTGCCTATGATCCGGCTGTGCAAGCTTTGTCAGGCATTATGAGCGTGAATGGCAATGCGCAGTCAGGTCCGTTGCGGGTTGGGCTGCCTGTGGTGGATCTGACAACCGGTATGAGTGCCGTGATCGGAGTTTTGTTAGCGCTCTATGAGCGAACCTTGTCGGGCGTAGGACAACTGGTTGAAACAACTTTGTATGGCAATGCCTTAGCCATGTTGCATCCGCATACGAGTAATTATTTCTCCAATGGCAAGAATCCTGTTCGCACTGGTAATGCCCATCCCAATATTTATCCCTACGATTGTTTCGAAACTGCAGAAGGTTTGATTTATCTGGCGGTGGGCAATGATGTGCAATTTAAGATTTTTTGCGCCCATGTTGGATTAGAGCCATTGGTGAACGATGAGCGATTTGCCACCAGTACCCAGCGCCATATCAATCGTGATGCGCTAAAGGAAATCCTTGTGCAGCATCTACGCACTTATCACGCTAAAACATTGGCCACAGAATTGATTCACAAAGGCGTGCCTTGTGCACCCGTGCAATCCGTGGAGGAGGTATTAAGCGATCCACACACAAAAGCACAAAACTTAATTGTTGAGCTCGAACCGGGTTACCGAGGGATTGCTTCCCCCATCATGATGAGTCGCACGCCACCGAGCTATCGTTACGCGCCACCAACGCTTCCAGAAACTAAGGACACATCCGATGACTGAACCCATCCAGCAAACACCATCAGCCAAGGATGAGGCTGACTGGCGGTACCCATATGATTCAAAAAGTCGCTATCACTTGCATCATCCTCATTTAATTTGTCGTGATGTGGATGTCACGATTGATTTTTATACACGCTGGTTTGATGCCGAAGTCATCTGGGATGGTGAATATGCGGGGACACGCAACGTCTTTCTGAAAATTGGCCAAGGCGCGATGCATCTCTATGAAAAAGAGATTGATCCTAGTCCTCGCAATGCCGTGCATCATCTCGGTATTCAAATTGTTGGTTTGCAGGATCTGTATGATCGGATGCAAAAAGCAGGCATACCACTGCGTAATCCGATTCGCCACAATGGCGGTGGTGGCTATTTTATGGTGCAAGCGCCTGATCAGGTTTTGTTGGAATTGTTTGAGCCAGGACCAGAACGTGATCCGATTGTGCAACGATATTATGGATTTGATATGCCGTCATCGGAGTGATCGGATATACCCCGGTATATTGGATGAATTGAAGTCGTGCCTGTGAATAATTTCGTGTGTACCAGGTAGGTCGCGACTGGTATAGATTGTGAATAAATGAATTATGAAGGAGTGAATGTCGATGTTTAAGGCAATTTTGCTAGAGCGAGACGATGAGGGCGCAACCAAAGCTGCTTTGACCTCAGTCGCTGTTGATCAGTTACCGCAAGGTGAGGTAGAGATTGATGTCAGTTACTCCACCTTGAATTACAAAGATGCGCTTGCGATTACAGGCAAAGCGCCGGTTGTGCGTCAGTGGCCTATGGTGCCAGGCATTGATCTAGCGGGTGTGGTGCGGGCAAGCTCGGATCCAGCGTATCCGGTTGGGACAGCCGTGGTGGTGAATGGCCATGGCATGGGTGAGTTGCATTGGGGTGGTTTGGCAGAGCGAGCTCGTGTGCCGGCACAATGGATCACCAAGCTGCCTGAAGGAATGTCAGCCCAAGATGCGATGAGTATTGGAACGGCGGGTTATACCGCGATGCTCAGCGTATTGGCCTTGGAACGTCAAGGCGTCAAGCCTTCAGATGGTCCGGTGTTGGTGACGGGTGCCAATGGCGGTGTCGGTAGTTTTGCAGTGGCTTTGTTAGCTGGGCGTGGGTTTGATGTGACGGCATCGACGGGCCGGATGCAAGAAGCGGAGCGCTTAAAAGCCTTGGGTGCTAAAACAGTCATTGACCGCGGGCCACTCAGTGAAAAAGGCAAACCCCTGCAAAAAGAAGTGTGGGCAGCGGCCGTTGACTGTGTGGGCAGTCATACGCTGGCCAATGTATGTGCGCAAATGCGTTATGGGGGTGTTGTGACCGCCTGCGGATTGGCGCAAGGTTTGGATTTCCCAGCGACAGTTGCACCTTTTATTTTGAGAGGCGTCACGCTCGTGGGGATTGATAGTGTGTATGCGTCGGCATCAGCCCGAGAACAAGCTTGGCAAGCGCTTGCAAAGGAAACAACCCCAACATTGCGCCAAAACATGGTTCGTGAATTGACTTTGGATCAAGCCCTTGCCGGTGCGCAAGATTTGTTGGACGGAAAAATCTTGGGACGTGTGGTTGTGAACGTGAGGTCTTGATGAATCTGACAACCGAGTTCGATCAGCATTTACCAGAGTCTGCACAAGCTTTATTGCGTACAGCGCATGAGTTTGGCCAGCGGCATTTGCAACAAGATACGGCTGATTTATCTGACTCGGTGCGACGTGATCTGTTGCGCTTGGCGATACGGGCTGGACTGGCCAGTATGGAAGTGCCGATCGAACACGGAGGACCAGGACTGACTTTTGCGACTCGCATGCGAGTTTGTGAAACGCTTGCTAATTTCGATGGAGCATTTGCTTTTAGTCTCGTCAATCATCACAACATCATGTCTCGAATTGCGCGTTTAGGCACAGAAGCACTTCGTGCCGATGTGCTGCGAGCCATGCTTGCCGGGGATCAGATTGGTTGTACTGCGATGACTGAGCCGCAGTCGGGTAGTGATTTTGCCAATATGCAGACTATGGCAACGCGCACATCGGACGGTTGGTTGCTCACCGGTGAGAAAGCGTGGATCACCAATGCAGCCTTAGCCGACGTTTTACTGGTTTATGCCCAAACCGATCCCACTCAGGGGATTGGTGGTATTGCTGGGTTTGTGGTGAAAGCGACAACGCCTGGTTTTGAGCGACTACCTGCCTATGATGCAAAGTTCACGCGTGGCACGGAAGTGGGTGGCTTTGCGCTGAAAGATTGTTTTGTGGCCGATAGCCACGTTCTGTATCCAGCACCTCAAGGATTTAAAGCCGCCATGAGTGGCGTCAATCAAGCCAGAATTCATGTGGCTGCGCTTAATACGGGCTTAGTTGATAGTGCTTTACAGACCGCACTGAACTACGCTCGTGAACGAAATGCGTTTGGGGTGGATCTTTTAAGTCACCAGGGTATTGGTTGGTCGCTCGCCGACGTGGCCACACAATTGCAAGCGATGCGTTTGCTGCTATATCAGGCGACTCGTGCCGTTGAGTCATCGCAGTCATCATCAGAGGATGTCCAGATGGTGGCTGCAATGGCCAAGAAATTCTCAAATGATCATGCGCTACAAGCCATTGCACAGTGCATGCAAGCCATGGGTGCAGAAGGTTTGCGAGATCGTTATGTGTTGGCGCGTCATCTGGCGTGCGCGCGAGCCTTGTGCTACACAGATGGGACACCAGAAATGATGAACGAGAGGATTCGCGTTCTTTTACGAAAATCCTCATAGATCTGCAGTATTTAATTAGAGGAGAGGGTGATGACAAGAAAAAGTTGCTTTATTCGCATGGAAGATGTGACGCCGTATTCGCCTGCAAACCATGAGGGAACAAAAAATTATCGGATTATTTCTCCAGAGACCGTGGGCGCTCAGCACCTTGAAGTTTTGATTGGTGTCATTGAGAAAAACCAAGGCGCCTTACCCCATGCACATCCTGATATGGAACAGGTTTGTTATTTGCTAGAAGGTACAGCCGTGGCCGAAGTGTGTGGAGAACGTCGAGAAATGGTGCCTGGAGATTGCTGTTTTTTCCCTGCGGGTGAGCCACATGTTTTTACGGCCACCAGCGATGAGCCTGTGAAATTGATGGTGATTTACTCACCGCCGTATGGTGAAGACCCAGCTAAAGTGATTCGTTGAAGGATTCGATTAGAGTTGAACTGTGGATGACGCCGTGTATGTTTGGTGTTTAAATAGATCTGAGTTTTTTGCACGGTTAATTCGATAATGTCTAAAATCCTCCGCTTTTTTCTGTTGTGCTGGTGTTTGCTGTTTGTGTCGGAGTTGCCTGCGCAAACGCAATCACCTCATGAGCCAATTTCTATTCAACGTGAATCACCTTACGAGGTGTTTCAGAGCTTCATGGGTGCGACACAACGTGCTGAAGCGGATTACGAGCTTTACAAACAAGATAAAAGCGCCCAAAAGCTGTCTGCTTTGCTCGATGATTTAGGACGCATCCGAACTCTCTTGGATTTGAGTCAAACACCACCTGCGACCCGTACACGGATTGGGGACAACGCCATTGTGTATCTCTACGATATCCTGGCTCGTTTGCCAGAAATTCCCTCAGACACCATCCCGGGTTACCAAATCAAAGGGGATGCGGCGAGTTTGAAAGATTTGCCATCACGCTGGACAATCCCAGGCACAGATATTCAGATCGTGCGTGTGCAAGAAGGTCCTTATAGCGATGAGTATCAGTTCTCTGCAGCAACGGTTAAAAACCTTGCAGATTACTACCAATCTTTTATCGATTTGCCATTACGACATCCGCGTCTGTATTCATCACTTTATTTAGAACGTGCCAATGCCACGGGCTATCTCATGCCAAAAGATTTTGCGAACGTCTTCCCAGATTGGATGCAAAAACATTATTTCAACACGCCGATCTGGAAAATTGCGCTGATCAGTTTGCTTAATATCGTTTTGATTGTTTTAGCAGTTTTATGGATTCGGTTTGGTTGGCGGTTTGCGTCTTCGAGAACCGGTGTCATCCGTCAAACCTTGTATATATTGATTCCATTGGGTTTGCTAATTGGACTTTATAGCAGTGATCATTTTGTGATCACACAGATTTATCCGGTCGGAAGTTTTGCCAGTGGCGGCGGTTTAGTGACTTCGATTATTTACTATGGTTTGGCAGCTTGGTTGGCTTGGCTGATTGTGTATTTAGTCGCGGATTTGCTGATTCGTTCGTTGCAGTTCTTCTCGAAAGGTTATGACGAACCATTACTTCGTTTGTCTGTGAAGCTTTTTGCGTGGATTGCGGTCTTATTGATCATCTTTCAAGGAGCGGATCAGTTAGGAATCCCAGCCATGGGCTTGCTGGCAGGTTTTGGGGTTGGGGGGATTGCGGTCGCCTTGGCATCACAATCCACGATAGAAAACCTCTTCGGCGGTTTGTCGCTTTTTGCGGATCGTCCATTTCGCGTGGGCGACAAAATTGAGTTTAATGAGCAGGCTGCGACAGTGCTTCGAATCGGACCTAGATCCACGCGTTTGCGACTGGTTAATGGCGCATTGTGTACGGTGCCAAACTCTGATCTGGCCAAGATGCATATCGTGAACTTTACTCAACGAAATGCTTGTCATCTGGATCAGGTGATTTCATTACGAAGTGATAGCTCGACGGAGGATATCCGGCACGTCCTGATTCAGATCCGTGAACGGGTTCTGCAGGAGCCCTTGGTCGAGAAAAAAAGCGGCTGGCCACGGGTACAGGTCATTAGCGCACGACAAGGGCGCATCGACATCCGAATCCGCGCCATGGTTCTAACGGGTGACATGAGTGAGTTTCTCTCCGTTCAGGAATTAATCATGCTGGATGTGCTGAACTATCTCGAAGAGATGCAGCTTAAATTGATTCAACCTTATCCGGTGGCTTCGTAAATGATGCAAAAAGATACGACATCTGCATTCAAAGGTAAAACCGGTTTGACCCGGATTGTTCGGGCTTTTGGTTATTCCTTGAAAGGTCTTCGGGCGACTTGGCGCGATGAAGCTGCGTTTCGGCAAGAATGTGTTCTAGCGATTGTGATGTTGCCAGCAGCGTTTTGGGTGGGCAGAACCGCGGTTGAGATTTTTCTGTTGTGTGTGACGGTGATGTTGGTTCTGATGCTGGAGCTAGTGAATAGTGGACTTGAAGCCTTGGCAGACGCCATCAGCCTTGAACACCATCCATTACTAGGAAAAGCCAAAGACACAGGGAGTGCCGCTGTACTTTTAGCGTTGATTTTGGCAGCAGGCTGGTGGGGCTACGTTCTTGTGGATCGGTTTGTTCTGAGCTGAATCATTAGTTTGTTTTTCAAAAAACACGGGCCACTTCAATCGTGTGATTGCTGACGTGCTGTGAACAGAGTCTACGGTATAAGATGATGACATCGAATTCGCGGCTTGAGGCTTGTTGGGTCACGCCAGTTTTTAATCTACTTTTGAGTTGATATAAACCATGAATCTTGAGAATTACACACTGCTACAACTCCATGATGGATTGCGCACTGGTGAGGTGTCGGCGGTTTCAATTCATGCGCAATGTGTCGAAAATTACGAAGCACGTGAGGCGCATTTGCAAGCGTATAAATATTGGGATCCAGCGAGTGCACAAGATACAGCACAATCCGCTGATCATTTGTTGTCTCGTGGAGTTGATACAGGTTTAATGATGGGACTGCCAGTCTCCGTCAAGGATTTATATGCGGTACGTGGCATGCCAACATTTGCGGGTTCCGCACTGTCGTTAGGGGCGCAGTGGGAAATTCCTGGATCACTGATATCCGGTTTAGAAAACCAACTAAGCGTATTGACAGGTAAAACGCATACCGTTGAATTTGCATTTGGCGGCGTGGGTATGAATAGTCACTGGGGTACACCCCGAAATCCATGGTCGGCCGAGCATCGCGTGCCCGGTGGCTCCAGTTCGGGAGCAGGCGTGTCTTTGATGCAAGGCTCGGCCTTATTGGCTTTGGGTACAGACACCGGTGGATCAGTACGGATTCCAGCCTCATTTACCGGGGTGACGGCATTGAAGACCACTAAAGGGCGTTGGCCGACTGACGGCGTCGCACCACTCTCATCGACACTCGATACGATGGGGGTTTTGGCGCGCAGTGTGGCGGATCTCGCATTTGGTTTTCAGGGCATTGAGCTGGGTTTGAATGGCTTTGTGCCCGAAATTCCTTACCTACCCTCAGGACATGGCGTGCGTTTAGGTCGGTTTGATGAGTTTTTTCTGAAAGACGCTGATCCAGATATTGTGGAAGGGTTTGAGCAAGCATTGCGCAAGCTAGAGGCAAGTGGTTTTGTGGTGAGCGATACTGCTTTCCCGGGATGTGTTGAGTCTTATGAGATCTATAGTCGCGGTGGGTTGGTTGCGTGTGAATTAAATGCCTTTTTACAAACAAACTTGCCAGACCATATTGAAAAACTAGATCCAATGGTGCGTTTGCGTTTTGACAGTGCACAGGCGTTGTCAGGTGTTGAGTATATTAAGAATCTTCTTTCTCTACAAAACGCCTCCACGCAAGCTGAACAAGCTTTTATCCATCAGGATGTGATTGTGACACCCACCATGGCCTGCGCCCCACCCAAAGTTGAAGACTTACATGTGATTGATGCTTATGGTCAGGCAAATGCCCTTATTTTGCGCAACACATGTATCGGCAATTTATTGGGTCTGTCTGCAATTACGGTTCCAATGGGATTAGATGGCAATGGTCTGCCCATGGGTTTACAGTTAATGGCACCAGCCTTTGCTGAAGAGAAACTACTGGCCATTGCCTTGCAAGTTGAAGCTTGCTTGGGTACGCCTTTGCAGCAACTTGGGCAACCTAGTTTTCTATCGTCGACGTCCTCCGAAGCTTAATTTTTAAATATGTCAGTGTTCTCACAAAAGAAACGCGTGGCGATTGTCACCACAGGTGGCACGATCGCCAGCTTGCCCGGTGACGAAGGGCGTCATGTCGCTGGTGCCATTCAGGGTGATGAATTGGTGGCGCAGCTGGTCAATACGCAGACGGTATCGCTACAGGTGCACTCTTTATTCCAAAAACCCAGTAATGCGATCACGCCAGATGATTTGCTTACATTGCGCACGATGTGCCAGCATTTAATTGATGCAGGTGAGATCGATGGCATTGTGATCACGCATGGTACGGATACGCTCGAAGAAACCGCTTATTTTCTGGAAAGTAGCTTGCGTACAGGAAATGTTGTCGTCGTTGTGACAGGTGCGCAGCGTGTTCCACATGCGGTTTCTAGTGATGCCGATGCGAATTTGCGCGATGCCATTACAGTGGCGGCCAGTGATGAAACGAAAGGCCTAGGCGTTTTGGTGGTGTTTAACGAAACGATTCATAGCGCCAGTTTTGTGCGCAAAGTGAGTAGTTATCAGTTGAACGGTTTTGAGTCGCCGGCTTTGGGTTGTTTGGGATTTGTGGATGGTGAAGCTGTCTTGGTTTATCAGATGCCACGTCGCCAGCCATGTTTAGTTCCAGCTACAACGCATTTGCCCACCGTTGAAATGCTTAATCTGGGTTTAGGCTCCGGTCCTTTGATGCTTAAGGCTTTGGTTGATTCGGACGTACAAGGTATCGTGCTTGAGGGGATTGGCAGGGGGCAAGTGCCACCTAGTTGGGAGCAGGAGGTTAAACGGGCCGATGAAAAAGGAATTGTGGTGCTTGTGTGCAGTTCCACTTTGCACGGACCTGTTTCACCTTGCTATGAGTATCAGGCTTCGTTATACGATTTAGAGCAGCTTGGGGCGATGGGTGTGAGTGGGCTGAGCGCCAGAAAACTGCGCATTCGTTTGATGCTGGCATTATCGGTTTTGGGATCGAATCCGGGGCAAGAGACTTTGCGCCCCTTGTTTCGTTGGGGCGCCTAGATTAGCTGACCAGATTACAGTTGCTCGTCGTTATAGACATTTTGTATGGCTTGATCAACCTCGTAACCAGTCTGAACACCATGTTGATGGCCTTGAAACCAGGCTTTCCAAGCCAGATGGATCTCATCGCCCGAGTATTCGCCATCCGGTGTGAATTCAGGTTCTAAACCTTCGGTTTGCAGCCAGGATTCAAAGGCGGCTCTGAGTTTATTCATCATATGCTCCAGAAAATGTTTGAGTTGATCGGTTTACGAAAATTATTCAGCAAACCAAATCATTTATTAAAGTTTACGCGCGAATTTGATGGACTGGGTATGGGGATTAACACCTTCGTTTATTTAAAAAACCGCAGACAGAATCGGTTTAACTAAGAATTTAGACAGCAACTTGTTAAACGCTATTGGTATGATTCTTCCTGAAAGAAAGTCGCTGTGGTGTTTCCGGCGACTAATTAACTAAGGAATAAGCATGTCGAAGGACTTTTGTCATCTAGAGGGCAAGAAAGGTCTGGTGTTGGGTCTGGCCAATGAAGCCAGTATTGCAGCGGCCGTGGTGCGTCAGTTGCATGCGCTGGGTGCGCAAATGCATGTAAGCTGTTTGAATGAAAAAGCCATGTCGTACGCCTCTCGGGTCACTGAACCGTTAGGTGTGACACTCAAAACGTGTGATGTGGATCTTGAAGGGGATTTGTCTAAGTTTGTGAATGAAGCTGCGCAAGAATTGGGGAAACTCGATTTTATTGTGCACTCGATTGCTTGGGCACCGTTAGAAGATCTGCATGGACGCGTGGTTGATAGTTCTCAAAAAGGCTTCGCAAAAGCAATGTCTTTGTCTTGTCACTCCTTTGCTCAGACAGCCCATCTGGCTTTACCTTACTTGAATCGGGGTGCGAGTCTAGTCACCATGAGCTATCACGGTGCAGAAGAGGTGGTTCCTAAATACGGCATTATGGGGCCTGTCAAAGCAGCATTGGAGTCTACAGTTCGTTATATGGCGGCCGAGCTGGGCCCTGAGAGCATTCGGGTTCATGCGGTGTCACCGGGGCCAATCTTGACGCGGGCAGCCTCTGGGATTCGTGACTTTGACGAGCTGATGGAAGAAGCCCGTACACGCAGCCCGCTCAGACGTTTGGTGACGATTGAAGAAGCCGCTAACTTGACCGCATTTCTAGTTTCGGATGCCTCAAGTGGCATGACCGGGCAAACCATTTACGTCGATGCCGGTTTTAACTTCATGGCTTGATGACTGGGGTGGTCGTTTTTAGGTGAGAACGACCGCCACCAATGTACCTAAGCTGTATAAGAGTAGAAAGGTCGTGCCTGCGATTGCAATCATCGGAATACAACAGCCCATCGCGCGTCCCATTTTTCGTTGACGTGCCGATCGAGTCAGGGGAATGCCGAGCTGTCGAGAAAGATTGGATTTAGCTGATCAAAATCGAATGGCTCGTTTTCATGAGAATGGAAATCCGTACTTCTTTTTGCGAGCCATGACAATGATCGTCTCGAGAACGATTCAACGCAAAAATAGTGATCCATACACTGCATAGTGCTGACAAAATTTATACCAAAAACACATGTTACTGGTATCATTCATTTTTTATGGCGACATGCGCAAAAATGATGCCTTTTCAGACTTGTGCAGTTCATTTGTTTGGCTAAAAATCTATTAAAACGTCTTTACGGCTTTTAATGGTTGCCAAAATCATAAAAAAACAAAAAATACAGACTGTTGCAGTCTGAAATATTCATTAACAGCCAGAAGTCTAAATTCTGAGGAGTGGGGATGCGCCATTTTCGGTTTTCAATTTTTATCACCATCATTTGTCTTGGTGTGGGCTACTACTGGGGCCTAAAAAGCTCGATCGGTGCTTGGGGTGCATTAACACTGACTTTGTTGTTAGGCATTATGGAGGTGAGCCTGTCTTTTGATAACGCGGTTGTCAATGCCTCCGTGCTCAAAGAAATGAATGAGAAGTGGCGTCGCTTGTTTTTAACGGTTGGCATTTTGATTGCCGTGTTTGGCATGCGCCTCGTCTTTCCGATTGCCGTGGTGGCGGTTGCTGCGGGTGAGGGCGTTGTGGCAGTAAGTCAGATGGCACTTACGAATCCGGAAGAATATGCTGCGCATCTAGCTAGTGCACATGCGGGTATTGCATCGTTTGGTGGCATGTTCTTGTTACTCGTGTTTTTGTCTTTCCTTCTTGATGAGGGTAAAGAAATTCACTGGCTGGGCCGCGTTGAAGCATTTCTTTCCAAGCTCGGTAAATTTGATGCATTCTCGATTGTTGTCGCATTAGGTGTTTTGTTACTTGTTCAAGCCTTTTTACCGTTGGATATGGAATCTCGGTTAAGCGTTGTTGTGGCTGGCATAGGCGGGGTCTTTTTATACGTTGTGGTCGATAGTGTTGGGAGCTTTTTCGGGGGTGGAGAAGATGTAGAAGCGATGAGTAATGTTGCTAAGCGTTCCGGTGCCATGGGCTTCATTTATCTGGAGGTGCTTGATGCTTCATTCTCGTTTGATGGTGTGATCGGTGCATTTGCCATCACACGCGACGTGGTGATTATCATGCTCGGATTGGGCATTGGCGCGATGTTTGTTCGGTCATTTACGGTGTATTTGGTAGAGCAGGGCACTTTAGATCAGTACGTTTTTCTTGAACATGGTGCGCACTATGCGATTGGTGCGCTCGCATTCATCATGATGGGCAGCATTGTGTGGCATATCAGTGAAGTGATCACTGGGCTCATTGGCGTGGCATTTATCGTTGCTTCGATTGTTTCATCGTTGATTTACAGACGAAAAAATAACCAATTACCTGCCAGTTAGTCCGAATCCATCTGAAATAAAAACGGTGCGTGAAGTGAACACTGAGTGTCACTTCACGCGCCGTTTTAGTTTAAGAGCTGTTTTGGTCAGGTACGGTTCTATTCGCATACTGTTTGGTTTTTAACGATACACCAAGCCGCCATCAATGATGGGTGCTTGCCCAGTCATATAGTCCGCATCGGGTCCTGCCAGATAGGCTACAAATCCAGCGACGTCTTCGGGCGTTTGCGCACGTCCCAGTGCAATGCCGTTGACGTATTGGTCGTAAGTTTCTCCGATTTTTGCGCCAGTGATTTCAGCCATTTTGGCATCAATCTCCACCCACATGTCTGTTCCGACCACACCGGGACAATAGGCGTTCACGGTGATGCCGTCGGCTGCATATTCTTTGGCAGCAGATTGTGTCAAGGCACGTACTGCAAATTTTGATGCGGAGTAGACCCCGAGTAATGGGAAGCCCTCATGACCAGCAATAGAGGCTGCGCTGATGATTTTCCCTTTCTGTTTGCGAGCCCGAAACTTAGCTGCGGCAGCTTGAATGCCCCAGAGCACACCTTTAATGTTGATGTTAATCAGGCGTTCAACTTCTTCTGGTTGGGCTTGAGCAATCGGTTGGACGCTCGCGATCCCTGCGTTATTGATGATGACATCAAACCCACCTAGTTCTTTTTCTGCATGATCAACGGCGGCATAGACTTGATCTCGATTTGAAACATCGGCCTGAAATATGGTGGCTTTACGTCCAATCGCTGCAATTTCTTTATCGACTTTTTCAAGGCCAGCCGCATCCATATCGACGAGTGCGATGTTTGCACCGTCTTGCGCTAGGCGTAGAGCAATTGCGCGTCCAATGCCACGTGCAGCGCCTGTGACTAGAATCACTTTGTCATCGATGGTTCCCATTTCAACCTCCTTAATCTTGTTTGTGCAACGATGAGGTGCTCAGGGATTTCTGAGAACGTGAAACACAATGTTTACGTCGCCAGAGGTCGTGATCAGTTGTTGTCTTAGATACGATCGCCGGCACGGCTCATCGTGATAATGATCGTAGATCTAAAGATCAGGCTGTATGGCCGATACCCATGTTACTAAGAACGTTAAAAACGTCCATAAAAATGGATTTCTAGGTCATTGAATATAAAGGGAGTAATCTAGTGGATGATGTTGAATTGTTGAGCGGCTAGGGAAATGTGTTTTTCTTTTCTATCCGTTTTTTGCATTTTATAGCGATGAAATACTGGTTCATGTCAGGAGAGTGTGATTCGAATTGCCTTCTATGAAATATTTGTCTACAGAGCTTTTCATTGCGTTCATGACGTCATTAAAAATTTATCTTGCGAGTTTTGTATAAACGTATACAATTATACGAAACACTGGAGGAATGATGGATTGGCTGGTTAGTGAAGTTGATGAAGATGACTTTCTTGAAATTAAGAATACATCTTTAGGAAAATTGGTTCGTGACCAGATTTTGAGCCAAATTTTGTCAGGTGTATTCGCGCCAGGTCAGGCGATAAGAGAATCTGAGTTAGTTGATCAGTTAAAGGTGTCGCGTGTTCCGGTGAGAGAAGCTTTACGAGAGCTAGAGAGTTCGGGGTTGGTGGTTTCTCGCAAGCATTCAGGGGTTTATGTTCGCGAATTGTCAGAGTCTGAAGAACGGGATTTATATTATTTTCGTGCGGTTCTTGATAGTCATGCGGGTCGAATGGCGGCACAACTTACGACAGAGAAACGTCATCAACTTGTAAAGTCTCTTGAAGAAAGTACAGTTGCGATGGATATTGCAATTAAAGAAAAGGATCCACAAGCGTATTACCGAGAGAATCTTTTATTTCATTGGCATTTTATTCAATATTTAGAAAATAAAGAAATAGCAAAAGTATATAGAGAATTAATTCAAAAACTTCATTTGTCGCGACTTAAAAATCTTTCATCGGTAGGTTATCGAGAACGTTCTAATGCAGAACATAAGCAGATCGTTGAATCTCTTAGTGATGCAAATATTAAAAAACAAGATAAATGTTGTTCGGTTTTATTAGATCATCATGTGAGAAGTGCATATGATCGATTGCGAAGCATTGAGTGAAAAATGATTAGTTATTAGTGATTAATTAAATTCATAAGTTTGCGTATAGGAGAGACAAAAACATGGATCGTCGTTCATTTTTAGTTGGTGGTGCAGCTGTACTTGCAATGCCTAAGATTTCATTTGCAAACTCAACTTTTCCATCACGCCCAATTATGTACATTGTGCCTGTGGCGCCAGGTGGAGGGAGTGATTATGTGGCTAGAGCAGTGACTTCGGCGTGGGGAAAAAAAGCTTGGGCAAAATATTGTAGTAGATAATCAAAGTGGTGCGGGAGGCATTATTGCTTGCCAAAAAACAGAAAGATCTGCACCTGACGGTTACACTTTAATGCAAGGTTATGTGGCAACGCTCGCGACAAGTCCGGCGACGCGTAATGTTCCTTACGACCCAGTTGAGAGCTTCACGCCTGTTGGTATGATCGGCGGCACACCAAACGTATTGGTGATTAATTCGAAACTGCCTATTTATACCTTTAAAGAATTTGTAGAGTATGTCAAAAAGCAAGGAAATGATCTTAATTATGGTTCGGCTGGCGCAGGATCATTAACTCATTTGCTGATGGAATTGCTTAAGCAAGATATTGACTCAAATATGATTCATATTGCTTACAAAGGAATTGCTCCTGGGTTTTTAGATTTGATTGCAGGCCAGACTCATGCAATGTTCCCGGGCTTAGCAGCAGCTGTTCCTCATCTCACTTCAGGAGCGGTGCGTGCTCTTGCTATTACTGGGAAAGAAAGAAGCCCTCGTTTTCCGGATATCCCCACCTTTGAAGAGTTGGGCGTGAAAGGGTATTCCGATGTGCTGCAGTGGTATGGTGTTTCAGGACCTAAAGGTATTGATCCAGCAATTGTAAAAATTTTGAATGAAAGTTTGAATGATGTGCTGAGTGAGCCTGAATTGGTTAAACAATTAGAAGTTGAGGCGATACAACCTATGCCAATGTCGTCGCAAGAGTTTGCTAGTTATGCAAAAGCCGACTTTGAGCGTTGGAGAGACCTTGCTAAGAAACAAAATATCAAAATAGATACGTGATAGTTAAATTTTTATAGGAATATGTAAGTTATGTCACGCAATACACAAGTTGCTTCTGATCAAAACGCCCCATCGATTACGAATATTTTGGCGGAATATATTGTCAATCATCCATCACGTGGTTGGGATGATGATGTTGAGCATGAGGCGCATCGCACTTTTATGAATTGGTTGGGTTGTGCAGTCGGTGCATCACAACACGAGGCTGCAGTTGCAGCTTTAGCAGCCGTCAATACTCTACAGCCTTCTCCTCAAGCTACTATTTTAGGTAGAACTGAAAAGGTTGATATTGGTTCTGCAGCTTTAATTAATGGAATAACCTCTCATACGTTTGATTTTGATGATACGCACCTCAAAACCATTATTCATCCGGCTGGGCCTGTGTGTTCTGCGCTTGTTTCACTGGCTGAATTAACTGGAGCGAGTGGGCGTCAAATCATTGATTCATTGGTAATCGGAATCGACGTTTCCTGCCGTATTGGTAATATGATTTACCCTGATCACTATGATCGTGGTTGGCATATTACAGGGACCACGGGCGTACTGGGTGCGGCAGCGGCTTGTGCCAGATTACTTGGACTGGACGTTAAGCAAACGACGATGGCGTTAGGGATTGCAGCTTCTCAACCCGTGGGTTTGCGTGAGCAATTTGGCACGATGACAAAACCATTCCATCCAGGTGCTGCGGCTCAATCCGGATTGATGTCGGCTTTATTTGCGAAGTCGGGTTTTACTGCAAGTGGACGTGCGTTAGAGGCACCTAGAGGTTTTGCTCAAGTCATTTCAACCAAATATGACTGGAATGAAATTACGGATCAATTGGGCGAGCGGTTTGAGATTTCATTTAACTCTTATAAACCTTTTGCATGCGGTATTGTGATCCATCCCAGTATTGATGCTTGTGTGCAATTGCGAGAAAAGGGAGTGACACCTGAAAATCTGGCTCGTATTGATTTGAAAGTGCATCCTTTGGTGCTTGAATTAACGGGCAAAAAAGAACCGAAAGATGGATTGGAAGGTAAATTTAGTGTGTACCATGGTTGTGCAGCAGGGCTCATTTTCGGAAGAGCCAGCGAAGACGAGTATGCCGATGAGATAGTTAATCGTGCGGATGTGGTCGGTGTTCGCAATAAAGTCACTGCTGTGATCGACAACAATATGGATGAGGCTAGTGTGGATGCCACTGCGACTTTGGTCGATGGTAGCACTGTTCATATATTTGTCGAACATGCCATTGGTTCTTTACAGCGCCCTATGACTGGTAAAGATTTGGAAAATAAGTTTCACGGCATGACCGATGGAATTTTGGGTGCTGAACAGACTTCTGATCTTATCTCGGCGTGCTGGAATTTATCTAAATCGGCAAATATCGGTAAAGTCACAGAATTGTCCAAAAAATAATCATTTTATTTTTGAATGATGTTGGTTGATTAAAAAGAGCATTTCATTTTTCTTCGACTTAACAGAAATAAAGACTCACCACTTAGATTTAAAATTCTGGTGGTGAGTTTTTATTTTGCACTCAGCATGTGTATGCGCCAGGCTCGCAAGTTTCATCATGAACTTTGTGTGCTGAGAAGCTAGGTATCTCTATATGTCGTCTGACTCATCAAACGTAACCATTAGGTACCTCCGAATAAATCATGCCACTTCAGTGCTGAAGTTTCTTCATCCTACGCCCAAAGCGCTTTCGGAGGAACATTGAATTTTATGCGTTGTGCTTTTCGATTCAACAGCATAAAGTGGGTGCGGGTGTCTGCGTAATCTCGCGCGTAATCTTTGCGTAATGAATTGCTAAATACTGGACATATATGAAAGTGTGCGTATTTATTTTTGCTTTTTGGTCGGCGTTTGCACGGCGTTTGTAGCAGGTGGTTTTGTCTATTTGTATGCGTACAATTTAGCGTTAAAGCGTTTGATGGTGTTGTGTATTAACCGCACTTTTGCGAATTTTAGGCAAAAAAATAGACGTCCATTGACGTCTATTTAATTAGCGGTGGTGCCCAGGAGAGGACTCGAACCTCCACACCTTGCGGCACATGGACCTGAACCATGCGCGTCTACCAATTCCGCCACCTGGGCATCAATGTCAGGCATAATGTTATTCTGACAAGAAACGAATTATATACGAGATTTAAATTTTGGCAAATCAGCCCACAAAAAAAAACGTAAACGCACCACAGATCAACCGTGTTCCGAATGAATACGCACACATTCCTGATTACGACCCGGATGTTCCCAGTCGCGAAGACATCCTAGTCGCACTGCGTGAGGCGTCAGACCCTTTAACGATTGAAGCATTGGCCGACTACTTGGGATTGGAGCGTGAATCCACCTTAGTTGGCTATGAGCGCCGTATTCGTGCCATGCTTCGAGATGGGCAACTCTATACCAATCGTACCGGCGTATTACTACTCGCAAAGAAACTGGATTTCATTGCAGGTCGTGTTTTAGGCCACCGAGATGGTTTTGGTTTTCTGGTGCGTGATGAAGGCGGTCCAGATATCTATTTGTCTCCAAGAGAGATGGCTAAGGTGTTGCATGGTGATCGAGTGCTCGTCAAGCTCATTGGAGAGCATCGAGGCAAACCTGACGGCATAATTATGGAGGTGCTTGAGCGGCGCACTGTGAAACTGGTAGGTCGGTTCTTAAAAGAGCATGGTGTCTCGGTTGTGGCTCCGGAAGACCAGCGTGTGAAACATGACATTCTCGTGCCTCCCACAGAAACAGGCGGTGCCAAGCACGGTCAGGTTGTGTGTGTTGAGATTATTCAGCAACCCACACGCCAAACTCAACCGCTGGGACGTGTCTCTGAAATCTTGGGTGAAATTGATGATCCCGGTATGGAGATTGAAATTGCGGTACGCAAGTTTGATGTACCAGTTGATTTCTCGGATGCCGCACAAGCCCAAGCTCGCGATTTACCAGACACCGTACAGAATGATGAGCTGAAAGGCCGTGTTGATTTGCGCGATGTCCCCTTGATCACCATCGACGGCGAAGATGCCCGAGATTTTGATGATGCGGTGTATTGCGAGCCTGTTGAATTAGGGACTGAGAAACGCAAACGCCCTGGTTGGCGCCTGATTGTGGCCATTGCCGATGTCAGCCACTACGTACGGGAAGGGCAGCCGCTGGATGTCGATGCACGTGCACGTGGCACGAGTGTGTACTTTCCACGACGGGTTATTCCTATGTTGCCCGCCAAACTTTCAACTGGGATTTGTTCACTCAATCCGAATGTTGAACGTTTGACACTGGTCTGCGATATGGTGATTGCAGGCAACGGTGTCAAAGCAGGTCAGGTTGTAGCTTATCAATTCTATCCGGCTGTTATTAAATCGCATGCGCGCACTACATACACTCAGGTCTGGGAAGCACTGCAGCAGCCTAAAGGTCCTGTAGCCAATGAACTCGGTACGTTGTTGGGACCAGTCCAGCATTTATATGCCTTAAGTCTTTTGTTGATTGCTGCCAGAAAAAAACGCGGCGCAATTGATTTTGAGACGGTTGAAACCAAGATTGTGTGTGATGACCTCGGTCGCATCGACAGCATTATTGGTGTGGTACGAAACGATGCCCACCGCATGATTGAAGAAAGCATGTTGGCGGCGAACACCTGCGCAGCAGACTTTATGCAACGTAGCCGTCATGCGGGTCTTTACAGAATTCATGAAGGTCCGACCACAGAAAAATTACAATCATTGCGACTCTTCCTTAAAACACTGGGTTTGGAGTTGGAGGGTGGCGCGGAGCCGTCTGCCAGTGACTATGCCAAGTTAGTGGACAAGGTGCGTGATCGTCCGGACTTTGATTTGCTGCAGACGATGTGTTTGCGCTCGATGCAGCAAGCCATTTATTCGCCAGACAATATGGGTCACTTTGGGCTTTCTTATACGGCCTATAGTCACTTTACGTCGCCCATTCGCCGTTATCCTGACTTATTGACCCATCGAGTGATTAAGGCATTGTTGCGTAAGCAACGCTACACACCAACGCCACCTGATCACGTCGTGGTGCCAGGGATGACCGCACAAGAGATTGAGCATGATATCTGGCAGAAGTTGGGTGTCATTTTGTCGGCCTATGAACGCCGCGCAGATGATGCTTCGCGCGATGTTGAGGCTTGGCTCAAATGCTGGTTTGCCAAAGAAAAAATTGGCGAAGTCTTTAGTGGCCGCATTACGGGCGTAGCCAACTTTGGGATTTTTGTGACGCTGGACACTTTGCACGTCGAAGGTATGGTGCACGTTTCAGAACTGGGAACAGAGTATTTTCAGTTCAATGAAGCCATGCATGAGCTTAGAGGTGAGCGTACGGGACAACGATACCGCTTAACAGATACTGTGCAGGTTCAGATTGCAAACGTGGATCTCGAAGCGCGTCGTATTGAGTTTCGTTTGGTGACAGGCACCTCGTATGCGGCGCTCAAGCGTGTGGCTAGACGCATGCAAGATCCGTCTGATGATGTCCCTGTTTATAAGAAACCAGCTGCACCCAAGCCTTCGCAACTGAAAGGTAAGGCCAGTGAGCGGCGTGCAAAAGCAACGCGAGAAGCTCGTAAGGCGATCAAAGCAAGTAGTAAGGCGAGTTCCAAAGCAAAATCAAAATCCAGTGCGGGTGGTAGTAAAAAGAAGCGCGGTTGACGTGATTTGGATTGAGTTTGCACAGGAGTGCGACAATACGCCGCATTAAATTGGTCATTGATGAGTTTTTAGGAAGGTTATGAGTCAACATCAGGTGCTTGCAGGATTTCATGCAGTCACAGCCAGAGTCAGACATGCGCCCCAAACTATTCGTGCGGTGTACGTCGATATGCAACGCCGTGATAAACGCATGCAGTCATTGATTGATCGCATGAAATTGGCGGGCTTGAAAATTCAGACAGTTTCAGCTGAGCGATTGGATGAGCTGGCCGCCGGTGTTCGGCATCAGGGCGTTGTCGCCATGGCCAATACAATGGCGCTGGCACAGACGGTCGATGAGTTGTTTGATGAAATCGATGGTGTTCCGTTTCTGTTGATTCTGGATGGAGTGACTGATCCTCATAATCTAGGTGCTTGTTTGCGCACTGCCAATGCGGCTGGTGTGCATGCTGTGATCGCTCCTCGTGACCGTTCAGCCGGTTTAACTGCAGTGGCGCGACGTGTGGCTTGCGGTGCAGCTGAGAGTACGCCGTACATACTTGTAACGAATCTGGCGCGTTGCCTGCGAGATTTGAAAGCTCGTGGAGTCTGGATTGTTGGAACCGATGAGCGTGGTGAACAAACACCGTCTGAGGTGGATCTAAAAACACCGATCGCTTGGGTCATGGGTGCCGAAGGTGAAGGCATGCGTCATTTGACGAGTCAGCTGTGCGACATGTTGGTACGTATTCCGATGGCAGGATCTGTTGAGAGCTTAAACGTCAGTGTGGCCACGGGTGTTTGTTTGTTCGAAACGGTGCGTCAACGTCTTTCGACTTAAACTGTGACTGTTGCTGGCGTTAGAATTAAAAGCAATTCATTCGGTCTTCTTCCGAAGACCTTTTTTGTCTGTTTTGTGAAAGGTTACGACATTTGGTTTCGTGTGTAGCCATCCGTCTTATAGAGTTTCAAATTCCATCATGTCTGATCAAAGCTATTCCGAAGGCTTAACAACCCGAATTTTGCATGCCGATCGTCGCGCAGGTGCTGAGCACGGTGCGGTTCATAAGCCCATGCATTCCTCCTCTCAATATGCGTTTGAAGATGCCCAGTCGCTCACCGCCGTGTTTCAAGGCCAACCAGGTTTTAGTTATGCGCGCCAGGGTACACCAACGACAGCCTGGTTAGAGCGTAAGCTCACGCTCATGGAAAACGCACAAGGGAGCGTGGTTTTTTCGACTGGAATGGCGGCTTTGGCGGCTTTGTTCACGACCTTACTCAAGGCCGGTGACCACGTGGTGGCTAGTCAGAATATCTTTGGCAACACCAATAGTTTGTTTGGCACGCTTCGTCAGTTGGGTGTGGAAGTGACCCTGGTCGATGCGACGGATGCACGCAATCTTGAAGCCGCTTTACAAGACAATACTCGTCTGTTGTTTGTGGAAACGATTGCCAATCCGGGGACTCAGGTGGCTGATCTGATCAAAATCGGTGAACTGGCCAAAGCACATCAGCTTCTTTATGTCGTGGACAGTACGTTGACGACACCTTGGCTTTTACAAGGTCGTGACATCAACGCCAGTTTAGTGGTGCACTCACTGTCTAAGCATATTGCCGGGCAAGCTCAGGCCTTAGGTGGTGTTGTGATCGATACGGGGTGCTTTGACTGGGAGGCATACGACAATATTTTGCCAACCTATCGTCAGGGAAACCCTGCGCAATGGGGGTTGACACAGATTCGCAAGAAAGGGTTGCGAGATATGGGTGCGACCTTGGCTGCAGAACCTGCGCATCGGATTTCCTTGGGTGCCGAAACTATGGCTTTACGACTAGCGCGAGGTTGTGACAATGCAATGGCCTTAGCTCAGATGCTGGAAGTGCACCCTGGCGTGCAGTCGGTTGCTTACCCAGGTCTCGCATCGCATGCGCAACATGAGCGTGCTACAACGCTGTTTGGGGGGCGCTATGGCACATTATTGTCGTTTGTGATTAAACCCGAATTAGACTGTCTCGATGTGCTTAATCGATTAAAAATTGCGATTCTTGCAACCCATTTGGGCGATACGAGAACACTTTGCCTGCCTGCAGCGCTCACAATTTATCACGAGATGGGGCCGGCAATGCGCGCACAAATGGGTATCTCTGACAACCTGATTCGGGTGTCAGTAGGTATCGAAGATGAACAAGATTTGCTGCGCGACTTCTCAAACGCCTTGGAGAATTAATACTTTTTTAAGACACACAGGTGTTTGCAAGTGTGCTAAAAATATGTTCTTGTTGCTGAGGATCAACAATATTTTGCGTAACTAAGCATTTTCTGGGGTTTATACGCTTGACACAGAGGGCCTGAGAGGGCTACATATCTTGTATGCGAGCATTGATGCGATTGGCTCGCCAATTTAAGACTGTCGATTCGATCGTGGTCTGCTCATTTAAATTTTTAAAACAGAGGGGTAATCCTGAAATGAATAAAACCGAATTGATCGACCATATTGCAAGTGAAGCAGAGATTTCGAAAGCGGCAGCAGGGCGTGCGCTTGATGCGCTGATTGAAGGTGTGAAATCAAGCCTCAAAGAAGGTGAGGACGTCACATTGGTCGGCTTCGGAACGTTTACGGTTTCGGTGCGTGCTGCCCGTACAGGTCGTAACCCCCGTACTGGCGAAGAAATCAAGATCAAAAAAGCCAAAGTGCCCAAGTTCCGTCCCGGTAAAGGTCTGAAGGACGCCGTGAACTAATTACAACGTGTTTTGACCTTTTTCAGCGGTTCGGTATAATACGAACCGCTGAGTCTTTTTTGGCGTTCAGAAAACCTTCACACAAGTCTTTTAGAGTGATCCTTCAGAGTGACTTTGTTGTCTCCCAGAATCTCTGGTCATTGGACATTCTTTTCGTTTGTGGGTGCTTAGCTCAGTTGGTAGAGCGGCGCCTTTACACGGCGTAGGTCGGCGGTTCGAGCCCGTCAGCACCCACCACAAACACTTCAGCTTTTAAAACCTTCGTTTTAAAAGCTATACTTCAAAAATCTCCGCTTCAAAAAACTTTCCAACTTGTCTATTGCTAAAAACAATAGGTTGCGTCAGTTTTCGCCAGCACGTGCAATTAAAATTGATTTTTGTGCACACTGACACTGTTGATTTGTTTGATATCAGAAAGGGCTTCATTCGAAACTCTTGAGAAGTGTAAGCGGATTTACTAATTTACCCTGAGTGTTGCGAACATGTGCTTAGACTTTCAGATTGTCTAAGCCGCGCATTGGTACTGACTTTGAAGATTTGTCTGGAGTGCCTGTATGTTTGATGTGGTGATCAATGTGTTTCGCAACCATCCCGAGGTCGCGATTTTCTTATCGATTGCGATTGGTACGCTGATTGGGCGAATCAAGCTCGGACCGTTTCATTTGGGGGCAGTTGCGGGTTCTTTATTGGCGGGTCTGGTCATCGGACAGCTAGATATTGCAATTCCAGCCTTGCTCAAAAGCGTTTTCTTTGCCTTGTTTATCTATTCGGTAGGCTTTAAAAGCGGGCCTGCATTTTTTGAAAGTCTAAACCGAGGCACAATCAAACTGGTGATTCTCTCCGTTGTACTGTGTGTCACGGGGCTAGCCTGTATTCTTATCATGAATGAGGTTTTTCACTTTGATGCTGGCTTTGCAGCAGGCATTGGAGCCGGAGCATTGACGGATACAGCCATGATGGGAACGGCTTCCAGCGCAATGCAGACGCTAGACATTACCAAGGAAGCCCTCGATATTCTGAATAGTCATATGGCGATTGCATACGCCGTGACTTATGTGTTCGGGACTGTAGGTTTGATTATTTTTGTGGGTGCCGTCGCTCCATTTCTTTTGCGGATTAATCTGAAAGAGTCTGCGCGTGAGTTCGAAGCTCAACTGACGGGCGGTGAAGGAAACGTCGGCTCTGGCTCTTCAGAAGATGATGTGAGTGTGTACAGCATGATGGTGTTTCGTTCACATCAGGTGATGCCTGATGCGCCAGTGGTTGGTTTAACCGTTGAGCAAGTCGAAGAGCAACTGCCATACCTGAGCATTGAACGTGTTATTCGCAATGATGAGATTCATGAGAGAGAGCCAGACCTGATCCTAGATGAAGGCGATGTGGTCGGTCTTGCCGCACGCCGCAGCAAAGCCACGAATCTGGAGTTCAAAATCGGACCAGAAGTTGATAACGCTATTGCGCTGTCTTATCCCCAGAAGTCTGTCGTGATGGTTTTGAATAAAAAAGAATATGAAGGGCTGTCACTCAAAGAAATTCGAACCAACTTAGGTCAGGTGAGTGACCATGGTGTCTTTGTCTCACGAATGACACGGGGTGAGTATGAATTGCCACTGAGTAAACACCTGATTTATACACGGGGTGACGTGGTCGAGCTGATTGGTCGAGCTGATCAAGTTGAGAACATCGCAAATCAGTTTGGGCGGATTAAAAAATCACGGTATAAAAGCGATATCGCATTGCATACGTTCGCGATTGCAATTGGCACGATGGTGGGCTTGTTGTCGACGCATATTGGTGCGATTCCGATCGAGCTCGGTGTGGGCGGTGGTATTTTGATTGTGGCACTCATTGCCGGTTGGTTGCATACCCGCTATCCAAACCTGGGTGATTTACCACCTGCGGCACAGTGGGCGTTTTCTGAGCTTGGTTTAACTGCGTTTGCGGCGATTGTCGGATTGATGGCAGGTCCCAGAGCCATTGTGGCCATGCAGGAGCATGGTTGGTCTTTGCTAGGGGCTGGAGTCTTTGTGACCTTAGTGCCACCAATTGTGGCTTTATACGTTGGCCGCTATATATTGAAGCTACACCCCCTTGTTTTATTAGGCGGTATTGCGGGTGCTCAAACAGAAGCGGCTTCAATGAGTGCGGTGATCGAAGAAAGTGGCAGCCAGGCACCGGTCATCGGATTTACGGTTTGCTACGCGGTCTCAAATATCTTATTCGCTGTCTGGGGGCCGATTATCGTGGCGCTTTCTTAATTCACGGTCAATGGCTCTTCTGGTTAACCCTTGTGGATAGGGTGTATCATAGAAGTAAGGATTGTCGTTTGCCGTTGAGTTTAATTTCATCAGTGCGCGCTGATCCCTCAATCTCATAATTGATTTGCATGCGCATCTCAACAATAAACAAGGAGAGTTGTTTATGTCACTTAGAATTAATGACGTCGCCCCAAACTTCACGGTCGACTCAACCGCTGGAAAAGTTACCCTGCATGATTGGATGGGTGACAGCTATGCCATTCTCTTTTCTCATCCTAAAGATTTCACCCCTGTGTGCACCACTGAGTTCGCTGCAGTAGCGCAATTGGCTAAAGAATGGGAAGCCCGCAATACCAAAGTGATGGGTGTTTCCGTGGACAGCGTCGAAGATCACGTGAAATGGAAAAACGATATTGAGAAAGTAGCCGGTGCACCCGCTAATTTCCCCATCATCGATGACCGTTCGCTGGAGGTCTCTAAGCTCTACAATATGTTGCCTGCTGATGCGTACTTGCCAGATGGCCGTACTCCGGCTGACAGCGCGACAGTGCGTACTGTGTTCATCATCGGTCCCGACAAGAAAATTCGTCTGACCTTGGCATACCCCATGTCTGTCGGTCGTAACTTTGCTGAAATCCTGCGTGCTCTGGATGCCATTCAGGCAACCGACGGTGTGCCCTTGGCAACACCGGCAAACTGGGTCCCCGGTCAGGACGTGATCGTCGGTCTGGCACTGAACGATGAAGAAGCAAAAGCTCAGTTTGGTGAAATCGATGTCAAATTGCCATACCTGCGTATGGCCAAAGCACCGAAGAAGTAATTTAGGTGTTGCTGAATAGGTTGTGTCGTGATTGACATGACTTGCGGGCACAAATAAAAACCGTCTGATACTCTGAAAATGGGTTCAGACGGTTTTTTATTGTGATTTTTGAGCGATCGCTAAGATGAACGAGACCGTGAATCACTTTGACAAGTCTTTACTTGAAATGTTGAATACTTCTTTAGATATGGAAACCATCTCATGAAACAGTCAAATCCAGATGCTCTACAAACTTCAAAAACCTATGTTCTGCTCCACGGTGCTTGGCATGGGGGCTGGTGCTGGCGAGAGGTTGCCGCAGCGTTGCGACAAGCTGGGCATCAGGTTTACACGCCAACACAGACTGGCTTGGGGGAACGCTCGCATCTTTTGTCTAAAGACATTACGTTGGATGTGTTCATTGACGACTTGAAGAATGTCCTCACATGGGAAGATTTGAATGATGTGGTACTGGTAGGGCACAGCTTTGGAGGGATTGTGATTTCTGCTGTGGCAGATCAAATGCCTGAGAGAATTCGACATTTAGTCTATCTGGATTCCTTAATTCTACAAAATGGTCAAAGTGCGTTTTCAGTGATTTCAGCGGATGTTGCCGATGAGCGTAGAGCGCTTTCACAGGCCTCTTCGGGCGGTGTGTCGATACCAATACCCACGCCAGAGGCGATGGGTGTCTCAGAGCCCTCACAGGCGGCCTGGTTGATGTCTAAATGCACACCGCATCCCATTGCAACCTATGAATCCGTATTAACGCTGAATAATCCAGTTGGGAACGGCTTGCCAGCGACTTATGTGGCAGTTGTGCCTGAGTATGGTCCCACGACATCCAGTCGGACTTTCGCCAAAACTCAAAAAGATTGGCGGTATCTGGAAATGGATGCTGGTCACGATGCCATGTTGACCTCTCCAGACGCTGTGATCCGTTTATTACTGTCAATCTGATTGACGTTAAGACGTCGCTTAATACAGACAAAATAAAGCCCCTGAGAGATCAATCGCAGGGGCTTAGGGACTTCGTTAGTCGGGGGCGCTATTGTATTAACGACCCGCGACTTTACCGCCAATCCGAAGACGCAGTGCATTCAGTTTAATGAAACCTTCTGCATCGGCTTGGTTGTATGCGCCGCCGTCATCGTCAAAGGTGGCGATGGTCTGATCAAACAACGAGTTGTCTGAGTCACGTGAGACTGTGATGACATTGCCTTTGTACAGTTTCAGACGCACCCAGCCATTGACCGCTTTCTGTGTGTGATCGATGAGAACCTGAAGCGCTTCACGTTCTGGAGACCACCAGTAGCCGTTGTAAATCAGTTCGGCATAGCGAGGCATGAGGTCGTCTTTAAGGTGGGCGACTTCACGGTCCAGCGTGACAGATTCAATGGCACGATGTGCTCTGAGCAAAATGGTACCACCGGGAGTTTCGTAGCAACCCCGTGATTTCATACCGACATAGCGGTTTTCAACCAAGTCCAGACGGCCAATACCATGCTTGCCACCCAGTTTATTGAGTGTCTCTAACAAGGTTGCAGGTGTCATCGCTTCGCCGTTGATGGCAACAGGGTCGCCATGACGGAATTCGATGTCAATGTATTCTGGTGTATCGGGTGCGTCCTCAGGTGAGACGCTCCAGCGCCACATGGCTTCTTCAGCTTCGTTTTTGGGATCTTCTAAGTGACGACCTTCATAGCTGATATGCAACAGGTTGGCGTCCATGGAGTAGGGCGCACCACCTTCTTTATGTTTCATGTCAACAGGGATGCCAGCGGCTTCGGCGTAGTCAAGCAGTTTCTGGCGAGACAGAAGATCCCATTCACGCCAAGGGGCAATGACTTTGATCTCGGGATCCAGTGCGTAGTAACCCAGCTCAAAACGAACCTGATCGTTACCTTTACCGGTCGCGCCGTGTGAAACTGCGTCTGCACCAACTTGGTGTGCGATTTCGACCTGACGTTTGGCGATCAAGGGTCTTGCAATCGAGGTGCCCAACAGATATTCGCCTTCGTAGATCGTATTGCAGCGGAACATTGGGAAAACATAGTTGCGCACAAACTCTTCACGCAGGTCTTCAATAAAAATGTTTTCTTTAGGAATGCCGAACTGAAGCGCTTTGGCACGTGCCGGTTCAACTTCCTCGCCTTGACCAATGTCCGCCGTAAAGGTGACGACTTCACATTGGTAGGTATCTTGTAACCATTTAAGAATAACGGATGTGTCGAGTCCACCCGAATAGGCTAGAACGACTTTTTTAACTTGACTCATGAAACACCTTAAAAAGGCCGGTCTGGCTGAGTAGATCAGTCAAACCGGTTTGCGATTAATGTGGGTGGTCAGGCGCAATGCTGACGCATGGAGTTGATTTTAACAAGCTCAGTCGTCAGACGAGCCGTCTAAGCGTCCCAGCAACAAAAATTCCATCAAGGCTTTTTGTGCGTGAAGTCGGTTTTCTGCTTCATCCCAGACAACGCTTTGTGGACCATCGATGACACCAGCGCTCACTTCTTCACCGCGATGAGCAGGTAGGCAATGCATAAACAGTGCATCGGGTTTGGCTCGTGACATGAGACGCTCGTCGACGCACCAGTTCGCAAAGGCTTTGCGGCGCGCTTCATTTTCTTCTTCGTATCCCATACTGGTCCAGACGTCTGTTGTGACTAAGTCAGCCCCTTCACACGCTTGTGCCGGATCATCAAAAGACTTATAGACGTGGCTTGGAATGCCCTCTAAACGAGCAGGATCGAGTTGATAGCCAGGAGGCGCACTAAAGTGAAATGTAAAGCCCAGTAATGCAGCGGCCTGAATCCAGGTGTAGGACATGTTGTTGGCGTCACCAATCCAAGTCACGACTTTGCCTTGAATCGACTGACGGTGTTCAATGTAGGTAAACACATCTGCCAAGATTTGGCAGGGGTGAAACTCATTGGTCAAACCATTGATGACAGGGACACGAGAATATTCAGAAAACTGCTCGATACGTTCTTGTCCAAAGGTGCGAATCATCACCAGATCGACCATTCGAGAAATCACTCGTGCAGTGTCTTCGATGGGTTCGGAGCGACCCAGTTGCGAATCATTGGTGGTCAGATGAATCACGACCCCACCCATTTGATACATCCCAGCCTCAAAGGACACGCGAGTGCGTGTACTGGCTTTTTCAAACACCATGGCCAAAGTGCGGTCATGCAAAGGGCGATAGGGGATGTAGCGTTTAAATTTGTCCTTAATAATGGCGGCACGCTTAAGGACATAGTGCAATTCGCTGGCACTTAAGTCGTCAAGCCGTAAAAAGTGACGGATGGGTGTTGCTGTCGTTTGTTCCATAGAATCGTCTGGGCCATGCAGCGCAATTAGCCCTTGTCCTGTAAAAACTGTTGAATAAGGGAAATCAGGGTGTCTGCCAATGTATCAGCTTCTTCCATGCTGAGAATCAGGGGGGGCAGTAAGCGCACCACAGAATCACGTGTTACGTTGATCAACAAACCCTGTTCCAGCGCTTGTGGAACCAAGATGGCGCAAGGACGATCGAGCTCAATGCCCAGCATCAGTCCCTTGCCGCGGATTTCGCGCACGCCGTCAAGGCCGGCCAAGCCGTCTTGAAGACGTTTGACCAGATGCGCACCAACCTGATTCACGTTATCTAGAATTTTGTCGGATTCGATGGTTTCAAGGACGGCCAAGCCAGCAGCGCACACCAAGGGGCCACCACCAAACGTTGTGCCATGTTGACCAGGCTGTAGAACGCCGGCTGCGGGACCTGTTGCAATGACAGCACCAATGGGTACACCGCCGCCCAAGCCTTTGGCCAGTGTTACAACATCCGGTTGAATACCTGCCCATTCGTAAGAAAACCATTTGCCTGTGCGACCCATACCTGCTTGCACTTCGTCGATCATGAGAAGCCAGCCGCGCGCTGTGCACAAATCACGCACTGCTTTCAGATAAGAGGCTTCGGTGGGTCGAATACCGCCTTCACCCTGAACCACTTCGAGTAAAACGGCAACCACATCGGGACACTGATCACCTGCTGCTTCGAGGGCAGCGATGTCGTTGTAACGAACCTGCATAAACCCTTCGGGTAGCGGATCAAATCCTTCACGTGCTTTCGTACTGCCTGTGGCAGCCAGTGTGCCCAATGTACGACCATGCCAGGAGGATTCCATGGAAATAATGGTTGGTACTTTAATGCCACGTTTGTGGCCATACATGCGAGCCAGTTTGATGGCGCCTTCGTTGGCTTCCGATCCACTGTTCGCAAAAAACACCTCGGTCATGCCAGACAAACGCACGAGTTCTTGAGCGAGTTTTTCTTGATGCTCAATCTCGTAGATGTTGGATGTATGGATGACTTTGCTGGCCTGGTCGCAGATGGCTTTCACAAGCGTTGGGTGAGCGTGGCCTAGACAGGTGACGCCGATTCCGCTCAAGGCATCTAGATATCGTCGACCTTGCGCATCCCATAACCAGACACCTTGACCATGTGTGAAAGAAACGGCTTGCCGTCCATAAATGTTTGAAAGCGCAGAAGTCATGAGTTAGCTATCCTGTCAGTCAGTCAAAAACCCAAAGAGGGAGGGGAGGTTAAAGTATGAATCATATACAATCCCTAAGGTTAGCGGTTCATTTCTTTGTCTCAACTCCCATCTTTGATGGCGTTTTAATGCTTTATTGTGGCGCACATGACAAATTCGGCTCAGTCTCCTCTCTTTGTAATTTACGGTGTGACCTCTGAAGGCCAGCGATTCCGGCCCAGTGACTGGGCTGAACGACTCGCAGGTGTGCTGTCTCCGTATCGACCGCCAACCGATGGGCCTTGCTGTCCGATCTCTTATTCACCCTTTGCAGTGCCCAATCGGATCGATGGGGTGCCGTGTGTGGTGATTGATCATCGTCTGCGAGAAATTGAGCCGCTTGCCTGGAAGTTTGCAGTGGACTTTGCACATGACAATCGGCTCAAGACTGCAGAAGGTGATCACACGTTGTTGAGTGACAATGGAGTGACTAAACCTTCACCCGCAAAATAAGCACGTAAGTTTTCTAGTAACAAGGTTTCCATGTCTTGACGTGTTTCGTACGTTGCGCTGGCCACATGAGGCATGAGCACTACTTGTGGCATTTGTTTGAGTGCATCTGGGACTCGGGGTTCATGCTCAAAAACGTCTAATCCTGCACCACCGAGCTCACCACTTTGTAGGAGTTCAATCATGCCTTGTTCGTCGATGACTGAGCCGCGTGCAATATTAACAACGATGCCTTTGGGTCCCAGTGCACGCAGTACTTCGCGACTCACAATGCCACGGGTTTCCTCACCACCGACGCTGGCAATAACTAAAAAATCGGCCCATTGAGCGAGTTCTAGGAGTGTCTTGCTGTATTCATAAGGCACGTCATTGCGAGGGTTGCGGTTGTGGTAACGCACCTCCATATCAAAGCCATGTGAGCGTTTGGCAATGGCTTGGCCAATTCGGCCTAAACCTAGAATGCCCAGTTTTTTACCAGCCACGCGCGTCCCCAGTGGCAGTGTTCTCGTGCCGTTTTCCCAATCATTGGCGCGCACCATCTGGTCACCTTGCACAATATGGCGTGCGCTCGCCATCAATAATGCCCAAGCTTCATCGGCAACACAGTCGTTCAGGACATCCGGTGTTGTACTTAATTGCACGTTGCGTTGTTTGAGTAGTTCAAGGTCTATTAAGTCGTAACCCACACCCCAACTACAGATGGCTTTCAGTGAGGGGAGTGCAAGAATGACGTCAGACGGACAGCCGTAACGTGCGGTGGTAATGATCACTTCGACATCTTTAGCGGCTTCCAAACATGCTTGACGGTCTTGGGCTTCCCACAGCGCGATGACGTCATAGTTTTCACGCAATGCGGCATTGGCCTGAATGGCACCTGCGATGGAGCCAATTTGTAGTACGCGGGGTTTTGTCATGAAGGTTCCTTGACGATGAGTATTCGATGATGGGATTTTGCCTCAGAGAATCAGTCCTGAGAAGTCAACAGTTTGTAGGTTCTGGAAATTGAACATTTGCAACAGACTAACCAATGGAATCAGGTCGCGCGCTATTGGCGGATATTGCAGTGAATCTGAAACTGTGGGATTTTCAACGGTTGGATTGTTGGGTACGCGTTTTATGCTGGCGCAAGATTCATGATGAATCACGCCAAACTTACGAGCAGGTGATTGCTCGGCTTAAAGCGTACGGAGTGCAGTCTGCAGTGCATTAGGCGTGTGCGTCAATTGAATGTTGGTGAGGTTGCCTATAAAGCAAAAGACAAAAGCAAAAGATAAATGCAAAAAAACGTTTGGGCTTTTGGTTTAAGGTTTTTTTATCAACAAGAAAAGGTGTGGTGACGAATGTCAGCACACCTCATCGACTTCTTGCAGCCAGTTTAGAAAAACGTTTAGTTTGTTTTTAAACTCAACGAATGTCTATTGCAAAGCTTAGGCGGCTTGGCCCATAGCTTTGACAGCTGCGTTCAGACGGCTCTTATGACGAGCAGCCTTGTTTTTATGAATGATTTTTTTGTCGGCCACGCGATCAATCACACTAGTGGTTTTGCGCAGCGATTCCATTGCAGCAGCTTGATCGCCTGCATTGATAGCGGCGATTGTGCGTTTGATGTATGTGCGCATCATGGAGCGCATGCTGCCGTTATGTGCGCGGCTGGCAACGTTTTGACGAGCGCGTTTGCGTGCTTGTGGGGAATTGGCCATCTTTTTCTTTACCTAAAAGTCTCTAGAAAATTAAATCTTGTACCGGAGATCTGTCAATAAGAACCTGATCACCGAATCACAATATGTATGCATTGGGTCTGAAGTTGTTCGTGCGATTGAATCGGCTTTTTTGCAGGGGGTTGTTGGTGTGAACGAAGACACCACTCTGCAACAAACGAATGACTCCAAGTTTTAGTCAATTCAGCATTTTAGCACGACAAACCAAATTTTTACACCTTTTGCACATTCGACACAGTGACAAGGTATGTATGAGATGATTCGCCAGGATGGATTAAGTCGTTTGCGCGGTTTTATTGGCTTGAGGTTGACGATAAAAATCTTTAGGCCGTACACCCAGTGCAAATAGGATAATCAAATAGGCTAGGCCGCCTGAAGAGAGTGTCAACATCAACCATGCGGCACGCATCCAAACTGAAATCGTGTCACTGGTCCAGTCAACTTGTGCGCCGACCAGCTGAAGTATCCAGCCCATGACGATTAATGCGAAGATCTGTCGCAGTAGAAAGAGCAACCACCCTTGACTTGGTCGGTAAATTCCCCGTTTTCTTAAGCCAATGAAGAGTGCTAAAGCATTTGTGCAAGCACCAAGACCAATGGCTAAAGCCAAACCAGCATGATCTAGCCAAGGGACGAGCACGACGTTAAATAATTGCGTGATGACGAGCACGCCAATGGCAATTTTGACGGGTGTTCGGATATCTTGACGACCATAAAAGCCAGGCGCCAGAATCTTTACGAGTAATAAACCAATTAGCCCAGCCGAATACGCCATGACCGCAGTTTGCGTTTGCGCGACATCACGTGCCGTAAATGCACCGTACTGAAAGAGAGTTGCCACCATGCCGTCTGCGAGCAAAATCATGCAAAGGGCGGCGGGTAAACCCAGCAAAAAGACTAAACGTAAGCCCCAGTCCAAAAGAGCGCTGTAATGCTGATCGTCTTGACTGGCATTGGCTCGTGACAAAGTGGGAAGTAAAACGGTTCCGAGCGCCACTCCAATTAAAGCGGTGGGAAACTCCATCAATCGGTCGGCAAAGGACAACCAAGTGACACTGCCCGGTGTGAGCCAAGTGGCGATGTTGGTGTTGATGAGCAATGAAATTTGTGCGACTGAAACGCCAATTGTGGCGGGAATCATCTGTCGGATGACACGCCGGACCATGCTGTCATTCCAAGACTCACGTAGGGATGTGCGAGCCAACCGCGGACGTAGCTTCAAATGTGACAGAGCCCACCATTGCACACCGAGTTGAGCCAGACCACCGATCATGACGCCGATTGCGAGCGCATAGATGGGTTGCGACAGATGGGGTACTAGTAAAAAACTCGCACCAATCATGCTGAGATTCAGTAAAACGGGTGTGAACGCAGGCACCGCAAAGCGTTTATAAGTGTTAAGGATGCCAGAGGCAAAGGCCACGAGAGACATACAGATGATGTAAGGGAACATCAGCCGTGTCATCCACGTCGCTGCTTCAAAGGCGTCTTGACGTGCTTCACCCATCATGCCACTGGCCATGGCCATGACAACCAAAGGCGCGGCAATGATACCGAGCAAAGTCACTAAAGTTAGGGTGGTGAATAAGATTTTGGCGACACGGTCGACAAATTGCTGTACCCCTTCATGATCGGGATGGGTTTGTCGTACTTCGCCAAGAATCGGAATAAAAGCCTGTGAAAAAGCGCCTTCAGCGAATAGGCGTCGCATCAGGTTTGGAATGCGGAATGCGACCCAAAATGCGTCGGTGAGTCCGCTTGCACCAAACAGTCTGGCAATGACAATGTCACGTGCCAGACCGGTAAATCGCGACAGCAGCGTCAGGCTACTGACTGTCGCGGCCGCACGTAATAAACTCATTTAGGTGGCATGCGGATTGCGCCATCTAGACGAATCGTTTCACCGTTGAGCATGTCATTGGTGATGATTTGATGAACCAGTTTGGCATAGTCCTCTGGCCGACCCAGACGAGATGGGAAGGGGATGCTGGCGGCTAGTGAGTCCTGAACGTTTTGTGGCATTCCAAAAATCATCGGGGTCCCAAAAATACCTGGTGCGATGGTCATGCAACGAATGCCGACAGGTGCCAGATCGCGAGCGATCGGTAATGTCATGCCGACAACAGCAGCTTTGGAAGCGGCATAAGCGGCTTGACCAATTTGACCGTCATAAGCAGCCACAGAAGCGGTGTTAATCATCACACCGCGCTCACCCGTTTCCAGAGGTTCGTTGCGCTGCATGAGTTCAGCGGTCAGTCGCATCATGTTAAATGAGCCAATTGTGTTGACTGCGATCACTTTTTGGAAGAGGTCCAGAGCATGGGCGCCGTTGCGACCCACAATTTTGGCAGCCGGTGCAATTCCAGCGCAGTTAATGAGACCAAACACTTGGCCCAGTTTCTCAGCTTCGGCCACAGCGTTGGCGGCATCACTTTCTTGCGTGACATCGCAATGCACATAGACTTGACCGAGTTTAGCGGCCAGTGCCTGACCTAGTTCGTCTTGAACGTCAGCCATGAGCACTTTGGCGCCTTCTTTGACCAGCATTTCAGTTGTTCCAGCGCCCAAGCCAGAAGCTGCGCCAGTCACAATAAAAACTTTATCTTTGATTTGCATCGTGAAACATTCCTTGTTAAATCAATGAATGAATAGGGATTTACGCCAATGCTTGCAGCAAACGCTGATGGACTTCTTCCATGGAACCTACACCGCTGATTTTTCTGTAGCGCGGGGCATCTGCTTGGGTTTGAGCCAGTTTGGCGTAGAAATCGACCAATGGGCGTGTTTGTTCAACGTAGACATTGAGACGATGGCGCACGGTTTCTTCTTTGTCGTCATCACGTTGAACCAAAGGTTCGCCCGTGACATCATCCAAACCAGGTTTTTGGGGTGGATTGAAACGATCGTGATAGGTGCGACCACTGGATAAATGCACGCGACGACCGCTCATGCGCTCGATAATGTCTTCATTAGGAACTTCGATTTCCACGACAAAGTCTAAACCAACGGATGCGTCGATCAGGGCTTGTGCCTGAGGAATTGTGCGTGGGAAACCATCAAACAAGTAGCCTGTTTTGCAATCGTCTTCTTTGAGACGATCTTTGACCAGACCAATGATGATGTCATCTGAAACCAAGGCACCCGCGTCCATCACTTTTTTGGCTTCCAGGCCCAACGGCGTGCCGGCTTTAACAGCTGCTCGCAACATATCACCCGTGGCAATTTGCGGGATGTTGAAATGTTTTGTGAGAAAGGTGGCTTGTGTGCCTTTGCCTGCCCCTGGAGGGCCAAGTAATATGAGACGCATAGGTTGCTCCTGTCTTGATGTTGCGTCATGTGTCTTGTCACGAAAGAATTTAAGTGATCTTAATAAGTGTGACTGTTCTGTTGCATGACCTAAATTGGTTAATAGTACTTGATGTTCAAATTTGATGGGTGCAGTTCACGTATATTGCCGACGGATTCGTTCTAAATCTTCATGGGTATCAACCCCTGCTTCGTGGGGAAGTGTCGTGATGGCGACATGAATTCGGTACCCGTTTTCTAGTACACGCAACTGTTCTAGAGATTCCGTTTGTTCCAATAAGCCAGGCTCTAATCTGGAGAAGACCTGTAAAAAAGCGTTTCGATACGCATATAAGCCGATATGGTGTAAACACGGGGCTAGGGCGTTTTCTCGAATGTGGGGAATCGCCGCTCTAGAGAAATACAGGGCACGATTGTGTCGGTCACAGACCACTTTGACAACATTGGGATTGAGTCGCTGGGTTTCATCGGTTAGTACTTTGGCGCAGGTCGACATGTGTGATTCAGTGTCTTCGGCTAAGGCTTGAGCAACTTGATCGATGAGTGCAGGTGCAATACGCGGTTCGTCGCCTTGTACATTCACGATCAGACAATCGTCAGGCAATGCTAATAAGCGTGCCGCTTGTGCCAATCGGTCGGTTCCACTGGTGTGATCACGGTCAGTCAGGATGGCTGACAAACCAAAGCTTTGTACGGCTTGCAAAATACGTTCATCGTCGGTCGCCACGGTGACTGATTTTGCCTGGCTTTGCAGGGCTTGCTGCGCGGTACGCACGACCAAAGGAATGCCACCCAGATCTGCCAGCATCTTCTCGGGCAAACGGGTGGAATGCCAGCGCGCTGGAATCACGACATGAAAGGGTGTGCTCATGGCTGGGCGCTGGTTGACTCTTCGTCTAAGGGCAGGGCTTTGTCGGCCAGCATGACTGGAATACCATCTTTGACGGGAAAGACCAGTTTGTCGCCACGGCACACTAAACCAGTGCGCGCCGCATTCCATTGCAAGCGTCCTTTACAAACGGGGCAAACCAGAATTTCAAGTAACTTGTGATCCATGTTGATTCCTGTTGTGATCAACCGGTATGGCGACCGATGTGATGTGATGATGTCTGGGCAAACGCAGGCGAGTTTACTGCCGCTGCGCACGAATATCGTGCAATCGTGCATCTAGCCAGTCAAATAAAACGTCGTCACCCCATTGAGTGTCCGCGACAGCGACCCATACACGTGCGTCTTGGCAGAGTTGGGCGTGCGTACTGAGCAGATCGGGGTTATCAGACTCGTCTTGCCTAACGCGCTTAAGGTGCGTTTGTGACCAAGGTAGAGTGCCTAGCCGGACAGCGTCTTTTTCGGTTAACAGTATAGTGCTTTCTGGCTGCTCAGAGAGCCAAGTCTGAGACAGATCGGCGTGATCAGCCAGGCCTTCTGTTCTGTCCGGATGAAGTCCTAAGGTTCGTAATTGCGCAAAAAAACGCTCAGGCACGCCAATGCCGGCTAACGCGAGCAAACTGGCTTGAGATTGGCGCCATGCTTGAAACGAGTCCGGCGTGATGATTTCGCCTGTTTGTAAATGTCGCAATGTACAGATCTCAAGACGAAATTCACAAAAGACTTGTAGCTGCTCGACTCGGGTTGGTTTGGGCTTTGCGTCGGTGATGCGTTTTGTGATGGCATCCACTTGCTCTCGACGCTGTGCTGGTTCGCGCAAAGGCCCTGCCGGCAAGAGTAGGCCGTTGCCGATTCCCCGATTGTCTTCCACAAGGATTTCGATGTCCCGATGCATGGGCCAATGCTGTAAGCCATCATCACTCAGAATGACATTGATCGATGGGTCAAATGATTGCAGTGCCAAAACAGCTTGGTGGCGATCAGAAAATACCGCCACTGCAATATCTGTTTTTTGTGCAATCATGGCGGGCTCATCACCAAATTGGTCGGCGCTAAGTTGTCCACGACCAACTGCAGGCGTTTTAGATGATTTGGTGCCATAACCACGACTGACTAGACCAGGGTTCCAGCCTCGGGCACGCAGTGCTTCAATGCATCGCAATATCACAGGCGTTTTACCCGTGCCACCGACATACAGATTGCCAACCACAATGACAGGAGTTATCGGCTTTTGGGTGCGCTGTTTTTTTTGGAGCCCTTGATGGCGTGAGACGTGCAAACCCAACCCGTAGAGTGCACTGAGTGGTCGAGCCAAAATAGACCACCATCCCGATTTTTGCCACTGTTCGTGTATCCAAGGTGCTCGCATGCTGTCCCTTTATCCTTTTGGGTGAATTAGGGCGCGTTGCGCGCAGCAAAGCTAACGCGCCCAATGCCAGCTTGGCGAGCTGCTTGCATCGCTTGAACGACGTTTTGATGGGCTGTGCTGGCATCGGCGCGAATGATGAGAACTGTTTCAGTGTCGACATTCGGCAGTCGTGACAGGGTTTGCATCAGTGTTTCCAAATCGTTTTGTGGCAGTAGCTTGTCCTGTACAGCGTACTGTCCATCGGCTGTGATGGTGAGTTCAAAAGTGGTAGGGATTTCCAGCTCAGTCTGTGCCTGAGCTAGGTTGACTTCAACTTGGCGTTCTACAGAAAATGATGTGGAAACGGCTAAAAAGATAATGATCACCAACAACACGTCAATCATCGGAATCAGATTGATCTCCGGTGTTTCGTTGTCAAAGTGTCGAGGAATACGCATTGTGGTCTGAAATTTTGTATTTGTAGGATCTAAGCATTGGTTTTCGGTGTACGTATGAGCTCAATCACATCGCGCCCTACCAGTTCAATCTTGTGCAGCAGAGTATCGGCACGCATGCGCAGTAAGCGGTGTGCAATGAGGGCTGGAATTGCAATCAGAATCCCGAAGCCCGCGTTGTATAGCGCCACTGAAATACCGCGAGCCAATAAACCAGGATCAGCACCACCCGGTTCAAAGATGGCGAAGATTTCAATCATCCCAACGACCGTGCCAAATAAACCCATGAGCGGGGCAACAGTTCCGATCGTGCCTAGTAAAGGCAAATAGCGATTCAAATCAAGTGATATGTCCGAGCCGTTTTCTTGAGCGACTTCGCGGATGCGCTCGGCATCTTGGGAGCGGTTACGTAAAATACCGGACACCATCGGTCCTGCAGTGCAAGAAGTGGTGAGTCGCTCGAGATCTTCGGTGGTGAGTGTGTTGGCGTTGAGCATGCGTTTGACGTCACGCACCAGACTGGCTGGGATGACCCGAGCTTCGCGTAGGCTCAAAATACGTTCGATGATGATTGCGAGGGCAATCACGGAAATCAATAAAAGTGGCCAGATTGGCCAGCCTGCATCGGCAATCAAGGTTTGCAAAATCAACTCTCGGTAGCAGAAAGATTTAAAAATCAAATCGTTGTGTGTGCGCTTTGGTTTGTACTTGGATTTGTACAAAATTTGCGATTGACCGATTGTACGCAATTGCGCTTGGATCACTTAAACAAAGCATACATTGGCCGTAGATTGCGGTATGGAATGTCATAAAACTGCCTTCGGTTTGTACGCTGAGAACTATCCACAATATCTGTGGATAACTCCGTGGGTAACTTTGCTATGTTCCATGTTTATATGGCGTTGAGGTTCAGTGATAAAAAAATGAGCAGTTTTTTAAATCAATTGTGTGGTTTTTTGATAAGTTGTTATTTATCAATTGATTACAAGATTTATTTATAGCTTTGCTTTGACAAAATGACGGAAGTGACAATCAAAATGTCGATTTGACAGGACGGAATTTTTATGTATTTTTTCTGTGGATAGATTGATCTCAAGATTGCATAAAAAATGCATATAACACAAAATTTCTGATCAATGTCTGCACAACGGAACATAGATTAATTTATATGTTTATAGAGTTTTTCGATAACCCATTTTTGGGCTAATTGTGCCTGGCTCTGCACGCCAAGTTGGTTTGTCTTGCAATTCGAACTATCCACAATATCTGTGGATAAGTCCGTGGGTAACTCGACTTTTTCTGCGGTTTCCCTAGAGTGCCACCTAAGTGCTAAATAATTGATCACTCATAAGCAGAAATACGAAACGGAATTTCTATCGCAATTTATTTCAGAGCGTTACCGTTTTTGATTAGTGACAGTGTGACGAACACCAAGTGAGTTTATTCATCAAAATGAGTGTGATCAGAATCTGTGGATAGGCAAATTTTGAAATAGGACAAATGGATCCATATGAGCGAATCCTGACGGATACCGTTCTCTCGCGCTTGCTCTGAATCGTAGCGCCGGTTAATTAAAAAATGGGATGGGTGTATGTGAGCGATTCATCAGGACTGATTGTCTGAGTGTTTCTGGCTGTCAGATTGTGATTATCACTATTCGAACTATCCACATTTTCTGTGGATAAGTCAGTGGGTAAGTATCGTTAACCACTGATTTAGCATGGTTGGGCTGAGATTGCTTAGGGAATGATCAAAAATTGAGTTTTACTGTGATCTTGTTTAATAGTTAATATATTTCAATTTGTTATTGATTTTTATTAAAGTAGTTTGTTAAATAATTGTTGGAACTGTAGCTACACTCTCTTGAGGAAATAACTAAATTTCAGATGTCCACACACATGTGGATAGTTGACCATCGATTTGCGTTATATTGCTCATCCCTTTCGAGGGCATGCCTAGTGAAATTTGTTTTAGATCAAGTGTTCTGTGGGTGACACTTGCATAGGCAACTCTGACATAAAAGCGGATTTCCCATGACGCAGTTGCTGCGCTTCGATACAATAGGGGTAGGACGTCGCCCATGCGCGATGATTATTTCATTACTTTTTTATGAGAGGATCTAATTTATGGCTCATACCCTTCCTCCTTTGCCGTATGCGATGGATGCCCTGGCACCCCACATTTCTAAAGAAACACTGGAATATCACTACGGTAAGCACCATCAGGCTTATGTCACCAACCTGAACAACCTGATCGGTGGAACAGAATTCGAAAACGCTTCTTTGGAAGATATCGTCAAGAAATCTTCCGGCGGTGTTTTCAACAACGCAGCACAAGTCTGGAATCACACTTTCTACTGGAATAGCCTCTCACCACAAGGTGGTGGCGAGCCAACTGGTGAGCTCCTCAAAGCCATCGAGGCCAAGTGGGGCAGTGTACAAGCGTTTAAAGACGCCTTTAATCAATCCGCAGCGGGTAACTTCGGTTCTGGCTGGACTTGGTTGGTTAAGAAGCCCAATGGTGAGCTCGATATCGTGAACACTAGCAATGCAGCGACACCTCTGACCACAGAAGACAAAGCTTTGTTGACCTGTGACGTTTGGGAGCATGCTTACTACATCGACTACCGTAATGCACGTCCACAGTATCTGGAGACATTCTGGAAGCTGGTGAACTGGCAGTTTGCAGCTGACAACCTGGCCTAAAGCGAAAGCTTAAGGTTTAGTCAGTTAGAAACGCCGGCGTTTTGCCGGCGTTTTGCTATCAACAGCATTTTATGTCGGGCTTGTTTTGTGAAGACGCTTATGCTGTCTGGTGAGCGTTGCTCGCCAAAATAGAAAGGTGCGTGTGTAGAATGTAACTGCGATTATTTTGCGTTTTGAAATATCGCCGATGTTTTATTCGAATTTGTAGAGACAAATTTTTGCTGACAAGATCTGGCATAGACACTTGGGCAGCCTGCTGAAATAGGAAATCGATTCAATGAAAGAAGCTTTTATTTGCGATGGAATCCGTACACCCATTGGTCGTTACGGTGGTTCACTGGCGCAGGTGCGTACCGATGATCTGGGCGCAGTTCCCATCAAAGCATTGATGGAACGCAATCCCAACGTCGATTGGTCACGTGTAGATGATGTGCTTTATGGTTGCGCAAACCAAGCGGGTGAAGACAACCGTAACGTGGCCAGAATGTCGGCATTGTTGTCAGGCTTGCCGATTGATGTGCCAGGTGCCACGATTAACCGTTTGTGCGGTTCGGGTATGGATGCCATTGGTACGGCAGCACGTGCCATTAAAACCGGCGAAACATCCTTGATGATTGCCGGTGGTGTAGAAAGCATGAGCCGTGCCCCCTTTGTGATGGGTAAGGCAGAGACGGCGTTTTCTCGTTCAGCTGATATTTTTGACACAACGATTGGCTGGCGTTTTGTGAACCGTTTAATGAAAGAGCAATTCGGTGTGGATTCCATGCCAGAAACCGCTGAAAACGTCGCGGACCAGTTCAAGATCTCCCGTGAAGATCAGGACTTGTTTGCGCTTGCTAGCCAAACTAAAGCTGCCGCTGCTCAGAAAAACGGTATTTTTGCAGAAGAAATCACCTCGGTAATTATCCCGCAGCGTCGCGGCGATCCCATTGTCGTCTCACAAGACGAGCATCCTCGTGAAACCAGCTTGGAAGCACTTGCCAAACTGCGTGCCTTTGTGCGTGCAGATGGCACAATTACGGCAGGAAACGCCTCGGGTGTGAACGATGGTGCTGTGGCTGCTTTGTTGGCAAACGAAGAAACCGCGAAGTTGTATGGTTTGACACCACGCGCACGTGTTGTGGCGATGGCGACAGCGGGTGTGGAACCCCGCATCATGGGCATTGGACCTGCGCCGGCTTCAAAGAAAGTATTGGCCAATACAGGCTTGACCATTGATCAGATGGACGTCATTGAGTTGAATGAAGCCTTTGCATCACAAGGTCTAGCCACTTTGCGTGACCTCGGTGTGGCCGATGATGATCCTCGCGTGAACCCCAACGGTGGTGCCATTGCTTTGGGTCACCCATTGGGTGCCAGTGGCGCACGTTTGGTTGTGACTGCTATGAACCAACTGCATCGCACTGGTGGTCGCTACGCACTGTGCACCATGTGTATTGGTGTGGGTCAGGGTATTGCCATGATCATTGAGCGCGTTTAATTTAAATAGCGCTGTTTTTTCGGCTTGAAACGTTTGCTTCAGGGTCGAAACACGATTTAGCGAATTGGGCACTCAGTCGAGTGCCCAATTTATTGGAGCCAGTCATTTGATTGATGAGAGTGATTAAGGACTGGGTGGCAAACCACGAACGATTTGTCCAGCTTGGATATTGCGCTGCTCAAACCAGCCTTGATTGACCTCTAACGCGAAGCGCACAGGCTCTGTTGAACAATGTGATGTTCTGGACTGTGGTTGCATGTGGGCAATGTTGGTGATCGTGCCATCGTTTTTTAGAAACGCGATGGATAGAGGAATGAGTGTGTTCGCCATCCAGAAGCACTGCATGTTTGCATCTTGAAACACAAAGAGCATGCCGGCATTATCCGCCATATGGGTGCGTCCCATGAGGCCGATCGCACGCTGTTCTGGTGTGATGGCTAATTCAGCGTTGACACGATGCATCCCCGCAAATAGAGGGATGGTTTCGAGTGGGGCTTGTGTAGGCACTTGCGCTTGCGCGGTTGAGAGACCCACGGCCAAGGTGGCTGCGAGTGCAGCGAGAGGCTGAAAATAAAACCAGCGTCTAGTTTGATGACGCTGGTTTAAATCAAGTAAACAATGATGATTGGAGGAATACGACATTCTTCTTATATGGACTTTTCAAAGTCCTTCAAGTCAGGCAGCCGTAATGTTAACAGCCTGTTGACCTTTGGGTCCTTGAGCTATTTCAAAATTGACGCGTTGACCTTCTTTGAGAGTTTTGAAACCGTTCATCTGAATGGAGGAGAAGTGTGCAAAAAGATCTTCACCGCCGCCATCGGGTGTAATAAAGCCAAAACCTTTGGCATCATTGAACCATTTAACGGTACCGGTACTCTGTCCAGAAGTCTGGATTGGGTCTGACATGGTGACTGCCTCAACTTGTTACAGGTGGTTACATATAAAACAAAATCAATGACTTTGTTCGATTCTCGTGGCCGAAAAGGTAAACTTGACGGGTGACGATGAAAATATGCGCTATTGGTCGACTTGTCGTCAAGGGGTTATCGGGTTTTCTCTTAGACAATTTGTTGTATCGCGCATCAAAGTATTGAATCTTGAGTGGAGCTTTTGTTTCTTTAGAATGACGATTGAACATGATTTTTCCGGCAATGTGGTCTTGGATCGGCAAACCAGCCAGGTCAAACCACCCCCGATGTATCAGGTCATTTTGCTCAATGACGATTACACGCCGATGGAATTTGTAGTGCTTATCCTGCAAAAGTATTTCTCAAAAACAGAATTGGAAGCCACACGGATTATGTTGCGCGTTCACCATGACGGGCGAGGGGTCTGTGGCGTGTATACCAAAGACATCGCAGCGACCCGCACAGCGCAGGTTATGCAGTTGGCGCGCGCCCATCAACATCCGCTGCAATGCGTGATGGAACCCGTGGAAGAATGAGCTTTCTATCAAAACTCATTGAGTGTTTTCCTAGGGTTTTTTGCACCAAAGGGTGATTTCGTGACATGATGGAACTGAAAGACGGATCTATCGTCGAATTAAGATGGTTTAAAAGCAACGGGAGGAATCGTGATTTCTCAAGAACTTGAAGTCACTCTGCACATGGCGTTTGTGGAAGCTCGATCAGCACGCCACGAATTCATCACCGTTGAGCATTTGCTGTTGGCTTTGTTAGACAATGCCGCAGCGGTAGAGGTGTTAAAGGCGTGCTCAGCGAATTTGGATGAGTTGCGCCAGAATTTACGCAAATTTGTGACAGACAACACACCCTTAATCCCACAAAACAGTGACCTTGAAACACAACCGACCATGGGCTTTCAACGCGTTATTCAACGCGCTGTGATGCATGTGTCTGCGGGTGGCTCTTCCAAAAAACCCGTCACCGGCGCCAATGTGTTGGTGGCCATTTTTGGTGAAAAAGATTCACACGCGGTGTATTACCTGCAACAGCAAGATATTTCGCGACTGGATGTGGTGAATTACATTTCACACGGCATTACCAAGCATCCTCAAACGCCTCAGGAGCCCGTTGGGCAGCAGCGTAGAGCACCGGGTGCGACGCCGACTGATGAGGCACCACAGGAGCCCAAAAAGACGCCATTAGAGCTATATGCTCTGGATCTGAATGCAGATGCAGAGGCTGGTCGCATTGATCCGCTGATTGGGCGTGATCAAGAAATTGAGCGCGTGATCCAGATTCTGTGTCGTCGCAGAAAAAACAATCCATTGCTGGTCGGTGAAGCCGGTGTGGGTAAAACCGCGATTGCCGAAGGATTGGCTTGGCGTATTACGCAAGGTACCGTCCCGGAAGTGCTACAAAAAGCGCAAGTCTATGCACTGGATATGGGCGCTTTGCTAGCAGGGACCAAATATCGTGGTGACTTTGAGCAACGGCTAAAAGCGATTTTGAAGCAAATCAAAGAGCACGATGATGCCATCCTCTTCATTGACGAGATTCATACGTTGATTGGTGCGGGCTCTGCTTCTGGCGGCACACTAGATGCATCGAACTTGCTCAAACCGGCATTGTCCTCCGGCCAGTTACGCTGTATCGGTGCGACGACCTATACCGAGTTTCGCGGAATTTTTGAGAAAGATTCTGCGCTCTCACGTCGCTTTCAGAAGGTTGATATTTCAGAACCCACCGTTGAGCAGACGATTCAGATTTTGCGTGGTCTGAAAACGCGATTTGAAGAGCATCATGGCGTGCGTTATTCAGCTGCAGCACTCACAGCCGCCGCTGAGTTGTCAGCACGGCATATTACGGATCGCCATTTGCCCGATAAGGCTATTGACGTGATTGATGAAGCAGGGGCTGCACAGCGCTTGTTACCTAAATCGCGTCAGAAAAAGCTCATTGGTAAACCTGATATTGAAACCATTGTGAGTAAGATTGCGCGTATTCCGCCACAAACGGTTTCAAGTGATGACAGAAGTCGTTTGGCCACACTTGAACGTGACCTTAAAACCACGGTCTTTGGGCAAGATCCCGCTATCGAGGCGCTTACAGCGGCCATTAAAATGGCACGCTCAGGCTTAGGCAAACCGGATAAACCAATTGGCGCTTTCTTGTTTGCCGGCCCCACTGGCGTGGGTAAAACGGAAGTGGCGCGTCAGTTGGCGTTTACGTTAGGTGTCGAGCTTTTGCGGTTTGATATGTCTGAATATATGGAGCGTCATACGGTTTCTAGACTGATTGGTGCGCCACCCGGGTATGTGGGTTTTGATCAGGGTGGTTTGCTGACAGAAGCCGTGAATAAACAACCGCACTGTGTACTTCTGCTCGATGAGATTGAGAAAGCGCACTCGGATGTCTTCAATATTCTGCTGCAAGTCATGGACCATGGCACGCTGACGGATAACAATGGCCGCAAGGCAGATTTCCGCAATGTCATCCTGATCATGACCACCAACGCAGGTGCGCAGGCACTGAGCAAACCAGCAATTGGCTTTTCCAGCTCGTCTGGTTCACACAGTGAAATGGAGGAAATTCGTAAAGTCTTTTCACCAGAATTCCGCAACCGACTTGATGCCATTGTGCAGTTTGAACCTCTGGATCGAGAGATTATTCTCAGAGTGGTCGATAAGTTCTTAATGGAACTTGAAGATCAGTTGCATGAGAAGCGGGTTGACGCAACCTTTACGACGCGTCTGCGAGACTATCTGGCCCAGAAAGGCTTTGACCCATTAATGGGTGCACGTCCGATGCATCGTTTGATTCAAGACTTGTTAAGACGCGCCTTAGCCGATGAGCTTCTCTTTGGAAACCTGATCAATGGGGGTGCAGTCACTCTCGATCTGGATGACAACGATGAAGTCGTACTGCAGTTTGACGGCAAAGATGATGAGCCAGAAAAACCGGCTGGTCAGCCTCCACTTGAAGAGTTAGTGCACGACTAATTGCCAATGACACTGATGTGAGAACTCCCCACTGTGCCGCTTAGGCGCAGCGGGGAGAGACAGGCTCTGGCTAGGGAGAATGTTTAATGCCTTAGGCTTGTCCTGTGCTCCCAAAACCACCTTCAGCCCGCTCTGTGACTTCCTCAAAATCTTCAACCACAGTAAAACTAGCCTGCACCACTGGCACGATGACGAGTTGTGCTAAACGTTCCATCGGTTCGATCGTGTAGGGTGTCTGACTGCGATTCCAAGCGGAAACCATGAGTGGTCCTTGGTAGTCCGCATCAATCAAACCAACCAGATTGCCCAGCACAATGCCGTGGCGATGACCCAGTCCTGAGCGCGGCAAAATCATGCCAGCGTAATTGGGGTTCTGAATGTGGATGGCAATCCCGGTTGCAATCAGTTCACCTTGACCGGGTTGTAATGTTAAAGGTTCATCCAGACACGCTCTTAGATCCAGACCTGCGGAGCTGGGCGTTGCGTAGGCAGGCAATTGCTGCTTCATTCGATGATCAAGAATCTTTAATGCAATGGGTTGCGTCGCCATAAAAAGTCCTGTGTAAAGCGATTGATAATGAATAATTTAAAGCGAATGAATTCACAAGGAGTGGTGAATGGATTAGTGTGCGGCTTTAAGGTTTATGTTGGTTAGCTTTGTGAGTTTTTGGTTGAGTGTTGGTTTGTGTATTAGGTTTTTTTGTGCATAAAAATGTAGATCAGCAGCAATCCCACGATCACAGAGAAACCACCCACCCAGTAAATTGCAGATTCACCTAAATGAGAAGCTAAATCAAGGCTGCGAGCCGCTAAGTAACCGGGTAATAGTAAAACTGGCATCCATGCAATGGCTGACAAGATGTTAGCCACCTGAAATCGTCCGTGCGTCATGCCCATGACACCGGCTACTGTGGGGATCGTGCTGCGTATGGGCCCTAGAAATCGCCCAAAAAAGACAGCCAATAAGCCGTATCGATAAAAGAAGAGTCTTGCTCGAGCCACTGTACGTCGTTGTTTTTTGAGTAAACCCCAACGAAGCACCGATGGGCCAACCCAAACACCAATCCAGTAGGAAAGGGCGTCTCCTAAAACAGCCCCTACAAACCCCCATAAAACAATAGGTGTGGGATCCAATGTGCCGCTACCAATCAATCCACCAGTGAGTAGTAAAAGGGTGGTTGCCGGGATGAGCATGCCTAAAATCAGCATAGACTCCCCAAAGGTCAGTAAGCCAATAATAGGCCCTGCCCAGAACTGGTTAGTCTCAATAAATAAAGTCGCTTGATCGATGTACGCTTGCATGCAATATTTAGGTGTTTATAGGTGTGACAAAAAACTTTACAAATGAGCGTTAAAAATGAACGTTACACCTGAGTATTAAACCCGATTTAGTCGTGTGTCGTCGAACCACGTTGTGCCGTGTATCGTTTGGCCACTTCATCGATGATCAGGTGAGCTGTTTGCGTTTTGTGACCAAAGGGCAAACTGATTTGGCCTTGATCATCAAAGAGCTCGACTTGCGTTTCATTTTTGTCCATGACATTTTGTGCCAGATTGCCAATTAGTAAAGGCACGCCTTTGCGCAGACGTTTTTCTTGTGCTTGCTGTGGATCCAAGGTGGTTTCAGCTGCAAAACCGACGCACCAAGGTGCGTTTGGTAAAGCGGCGACACTGGCCAGAATGTCGGGGTTTTGTTCAAACTCGAGCGCAGGAGTCTCGTTTGTACTGGTTTTTTTCAACTTCTGGTTACTTGCGTTGCGTACACGCCAGTCGGCCACTGCTGCGACGGCAATAAAGATATCGTGATCCACAACATCTTGCATCACAGCTGTGTACATTTCTTGAGCAGTTTGCACATTAATTCGTTTGATACCATAAGGGCAAGGCAGTGCAGTTGGCCCAGAGACCAGTGTGACTTGTGCACCCGCATCGTGGGCGGCCTGTGCAATTGCATAACCTGTTTTTCCAGATGATCGATTCGTAATCATACGTACTGGATCGATGGGCTCGCAAGTTGGACCTGCAGTGATAAGTAATCGCAAACCATCAAGTTTTTTAGGTGTGAAATGCGCACGGATACAAGCCAGAATTTCATGAGGCTCGAGCATGCGTCCGTCACCAATTTCACCACAGGCTTGCTCACCTGCTGCAGGTCCTAGAATGTGGACACCATCATCACGCAATTGTTGGACGTTGCGCTGTGTGGCAGGTGCCAACCACATCTCACGGTTCATGGCGGGCGCAACCAGTAAGTCGCGTGGGCTTGCAATACAAAGCGTGCTGAGTAAATCGTCAGCCAGGCCATGCGCGAGTTTGGCCATAAAGTCGGTGGATGCTGGTGCGATGACCACGAGGTCTGCTTGACGTGTCAAGTCAATATGTGCCATGTTGTTGTCAGCACGAGGATCCCAGAGATCTGTATAGACGGGATTGCCGCTTAACGCTTGAAATGTCACCGGGGTGATGAAACGACACGCTGCTTGTGTCATGACGACATGGACAGAGCAGCCGTGTTCGGTGAGTCGTCGTACGAGTTCTGCTGCTTTATAGCAAGCAATACCACCCGTGAGTCCAAGGACAATCCGTTTACCCTGTAGTTGCATCATGCGTTTTTCTCCAAATTCGGCAGGATTCAGACTGATGACATCACTGCAATGGACACTGTTTGTTATGAATCAGTGGGTTAACTTTGTGATGGTGATTTGGTTTTACTTTGGCGCCAACGCCGCCATTCATCCCAGATCAAAAGAATCGCGCCCAGTGTAATGGCACTGTCGGCGATATTGAAAGCGGGGTAGTACCACCCATCCCAATGTAGCAAGATAAAGTCAACGACGTGGCCTAAGAATATGCGGTCAATGACATTGCCAATGGCGCCCCCTAGGATTAAGGACAAGGCTAGTAAGAAACGTGTTTGGCCAGCGTGTCGTCGCATCAAGACCAGAATGACCGCAATGGCAATAAATGCCACAGCGATAAAAAATAGCCGCTGCCAGCCTGAGCTTTCAGCTAAAAAGCTAAAGGCAGCCCCTTTGTTGTAGAGGAGCGTTAAATCAAAAAATGGCAACAAAGGGATTCGTTGAGCAAATGTCAGATTGGCGACAATCACCCATTTAGAAAGCTGGTCTAGCACTATCACCAGACCAGCTAGTCTGAGCCATTTAGCCACCGGCTGCCTCTTGAAGATTACTCACACAACGTGCGCAGATTTCTGGATGTTCAGAATCACTGCCGACATCGCCCACGTAGTGCCAGCAACGCGCGCACTTTTTGTGTTCGCTGCTACGAACTTCAATTTTGATGTCATCGCAGGTGCTGTCTTCGACCACTTCAGCGCTAGATACGATGAGGACAAAGCGCAGTTGATCACCCAAGCTTTGTAAGACCTCAAGGTCTTGACCATGTCCGCTTAAACGCACTTCAGCTTGTAGTGATGAGCCGATTTTGCCTTGTTCACGCAAAACTTCAAGTTCACGCAAGACAGCTGCACGTATTTCACGAACCCTAGACCATTTCTCGCTTAAAGCTTCTGAATTGGCGATTTCAGGCTGATCCTGAAAAGTTTTTGCAAACACAGTGAGCTGTGCGGGACCTGTTTCCGTATTCAGAGTGTCTTGTTCATGCAGCACAGCCCAGACTTCTTCACTGGTAAATGACAGAATAGGGGCCATCAGTTTGACTAATGTTTGCACGATATGGGCAAGCACGGTTTGTGCACTGCGTCTGGCCAAGCTCTTCGGTGCCGACGTATACAGTCGATCTTTCAGAATATCCAGATAGAACGCACCCAAGTCTTCTGAGCAGAAAGTCTGTAGTCTAGCCACGGCAGGGTGGAACTCATAACGGTCGTAATAAGCCAGAATTTCTGTTTGTAACTGGCTCGTCATGTAAACGCCATAATGATCGATTTCAAGCAGATCTTTAAAAGCAACCGCATCTTCGTCCAGATTGAAGTCAGATAGGTTCGCCAGTAAAAAACGCAATGTGTTGCGAATACGGCGATAGCTTTCTACCACACGCTGCAAAATTTCTTTGGAGATTGAAAGTTCACCGGCATAGTCTGTGCTGGCGACCCAAAGGCGCAAGATTTCTGCACCCAAAGAATCCGATACTTCTTGGGGTGCCATCACGTTACCGACAGATTTACTCATTTTTCTGCCTTTGCCATCAACGACAAAGCCATGTGTGAGTAGACCTTTGTAGGGGGCTCGTCCGTAGAGCATACAACCAGTCAGTAAGGATGAGTGGAACCAGCCACGGTGTTGATCTGAGCCTTCTAGGTACAGATCGGCTGGCCATTGCAACTCGGTTCCGTGTGAACCGTGTGCTTCGTTGCCAGGACCCCCTAAGACTGTGGCGTGAGTGGTGCCGGAATCGAACCAGACATCCAGAGTGTCACGGTTTTTTTCGTAATCAGCCGCATCTGCGCCGAGTAAATCACTCACTTGGACATTTTGCCAAGCTTCAATGCCGTGTTGTTCAACCAGTTTGGCAACTTCTTCGAGAAGTCGTGGTGTGTCCGGATGAAGTGCGCCCGTTTGCTTATGCACAAAAAAGGCCATGGGTACACCCCATTGGCGCTGTCTAGATAGCGTCCAGTCGGGACGATTGGCAATCATGTTGTGCAAGCGAGCACGTCCCCATGAAGGATAGAACGCAGTGGCTTCAATAGCTTTCAGAGCACTCTGGCGCAACGTTTCATCTGAGTCATTGGGCTCCACGTCCATTCCAGCAAACCATTGGTTGGTTGCGCGGTAAATGACGGGGGTTTTATGTCGCCAGCAGTGCATATAGCTGTGCTGATGGGGTTTATTGGAGATCAAAGTACCCACGCTTTCAAGTGTTTGCACAATTTCTGGGTTGGCTTTCCAGATCATTTGACCGCCAAAGAGGGGCAAATCATCTGTAAAGACCCCATTGCCCAACACAGGCTTCAGAATGTCATCGTCATCTAGGCCATATTCTTTGCAGGAGACAAAGTCTTCAATCCCGTACGCGGGCGCAGAGTGCACGACACCGGTTCCGGTTTCAGTGGTGACGTAATCACCTAGATGAACAGGGGAGAGACGATCATAGCCGGGATGGGATTTTGCAAGTGGGTGATGGAAAGTAATACCATCGAGGGCTTGACCTTCACATTGCGCCACGACTTGGCCCGTCAATCCCCAATCTTGCAAGCAAGCCTCGACACGCTCTTTTGCGATCAGCAGATAAGCGCCGGTGGCTCGGGGTGTATCGAGTTTCACCAATGCGTAGACTACTTCGGGGTGTAGGTTTAACGCCTGGTTAGAAGGAATGGTCCAGGGTGTGGTAGTCCAGATCACAATGGCGCCATCATCGATAGAGTCCACACCAAAGGCTTTTGCCAGTGCGACTTTGTCTGCAAATGGAAACGCTACATCGACTGCAGGATCAGTGCGATCTGCATATTCCACTTCGGCTTCAGCCAGAGCGGAGCCACAATCAAAACACCAGTTCACGGGTTTGAGACCGCGAAAGACATACCCTTTTTCCAGGATTTTGGCGAGTGCGCGAATTTCATTGGCTTCGGTTTTGAAGTTCATGGTCAGATAGGGATCATCCCACTGGCCCAGAACGCCCAAGCGCTTGAAATCTTTCATTTGGCTACTGATTTGTTCAGCGGCGTAGGCACGAGCCCGCGACTGAACTTCAGCAACTGGCAACGATTTGCCGTATTTTTTCTCAATCTGAATTTCGATGGGCATGCCATGGCAGTCCCAGCCGGGAACATACTGTGCATCAAAGCCTTGCATGTTGCGGCTTTTGACAATGATGTCTTTAAGCACTTTGTTAACAGCGTGTCCAATATGAATGGAACCGTTGGCATAGGGTGGGCCATCATGAAGAATGAATTTCTCACGACCGGCACTGGCTTGCCGTATGGCTTGGTAAACCCCTTTTTCTTCCCATTGTTGGACCCATTGCGGTTCGCGCTTGGGCAAATTGCCGCGCATGGGAAACGGTGTGTCGGTCAGATTCAGCGTAGTTTTATAGTCCATGATGCACAAAGTAATCGACAGCGGCCTGATAATCGTCTTTCATGGCAGCTGTCAGGGTAGGAAGATCGGGAAATTTGACCTCATCGCGTACGTGTTGCAAGAGATCGATGGCCACTAGTTTACCGTAGGCGTCAACTTTCGTATCGAGCAGGTGAGTTTCTAAAAGGATATCGGTGTTGTCACCGACTGTCGGGCGTAATCCTAGGCTAGCGATGCCGGCGATGGGTTCTGAACCTAGGCCGTGCGCTTTGACAACGTAAATGCCATGACGAATAGCGCTGGCGTTAGGCACACGTACGTTCATGGTCGGGAACCCTAAGGTGCGTCCGAGCTTACGTCCATGCTGAACATGTCCGGTGATGCGATAAGGACGTCCAATTAATGCGGCTGCTTCAACCATATCGCCACTGCTTAATGCATCTCGCAGACGGGTGCTAGAAATACGTTCGCCCGCTTGATTATGGACGTCATCTAGAATTTTGAGTTCGAAATCGTACTGCCGACTGGCCTGATAGAGTGTGTCCACGTCACCACTGCGGCGGTGACCATAACGAAAATCAGCGCCGACAATTAACCACTTTGTTTGCAGCGCCTCGATCAGGAGTTTTTCAACAAACGTTTGCGCAGGCATTTGTGCAAGCGCTTCGTTAAAACGCAAAAGTGCAATTTGTTCGATGCCACAGCTTGCAATCCCACTGAGACGGTCGCGCAAATTGTTGATGCGCTGCGGAATAATCTCAGGGCGTTGTAGTTTTTGCGCAAAATAAGCTCTGGGGTGCGGCGTGAAAGTCATGACGGTTGGGCATAACGCACGCGCATGAGCTGCCTGAACCACTTGTTCAAGCATGGTTTGGTGGCCAATATGCACGCCATCAAAATTGCCAATTGTGAGGGCACAAGGCATTTTGGTGAGACGCGATGGCAGGTGTCGGAGGATTTGAATCGATTTCATGTCGAGCGACAGTTTACAATCATGCGCAGTTAAAAAGTTAGTTGGAACACTTGTGGCTCAGAATGAATCTCAAACGCCTGTTCAGGGGCGTCGTTTTGTTGTATTAATTTCCGGTCGCGGCAGTAATTTGCGTGCGATTGTGCAAAAAGTGCGGGCACAGGTTAGCCATGCGAAGTTTGTTGCTGTGATTTCGAATGAGCCAGATGCGCTAGGACTGGTCTGGGCACAAAATGAAGGTCTTGAAACCGATGTGATAGCACACCGTGATTTCGCAGATCGTGCCTCGTTTGACCGTGCCTTGGCACAACGTATTGATGCATACCAGCCGGATTATGTCATTTTGGCGGGGTTTATGCGGATTTTGACCGAAGAGTTTGTACTGCACTACGCCGGACGTCTAATCAATATTCATCCCTCGTTGCTGCCATCGTTTCCGGGTTTACATACCCACCAACGTGCCTTGGAAACTGGGGTGGGTTGGCATGGTTGCACAGTGCATTTCGTGACACCCGAAGTGGATCATGGCCCGATCATTGCACAGGCTGCACTGGATGTACGTGAGGATGATACGCCTGAGACATTGGCACAGCGTGTTCAGGTGCTAGAGCATGAAATCTACCCGCAGGTTGTGATGTGGTTGGCGCAATCCAAGGTTAATTTGGATTCTCAGGGTAAAGTGACTGTGAGCGGTGTTCAGGATCGGCATCTCAGGTTGGTGTCTGAAGTCACCGATGTTGTGTCTTATTAAGGGTGTATTTTGAGTCGAAATAAAAAACGCGATTCACAAGATCGCAATTTCAAGTCGTCAAATCGACAAAGCCAGTCAGGCCCTATAGGTAAAAACTTGGGTAAAAACGTGGGCAAACAAAGTGTGCGTTCCAAGGGACGTGGCCAGAGCGCACGCGCTGTAGCGACCCCTAGTCGTCCAGCACAGGTTGCTGCGATTTTGGATGAAGTACTGACTTGGCAGTCTGCTGCTGATCAAAGCGTATCTCGCTATTTCCGAGCCAACAAACAAATGGGGAGCCGAGATCGCGCTGAGATTGCTGCCGCCGTCTTTGATGTCTTGCGTCACTTGCGCCACTATCGTAATTTGGCTCAAAGTGGCCCGGGCCAGCTGACGTTGTGTTTGGCCTGGCTAGGCTTATATGCCACGCTTGAAAAGCCGCGCGAACAGCTGCCAACCGAAGCTTCGATGCATGACTGGGTGGCTCACTGCCAACGAATTTCACCAGACACCTTATCTTTTGCGGTGCGCTACAGCTTGCCTGATTGGCTACAAGTTGAAATTGAGCGCTTGCCGCAACCGGAATCTTTTGCAAAAGCCTTGTTGCAAAGTGCACCTCTGGATTTACGGGTCAACACGTTTAAAAGCTCACGCGCTAATGTGCTGGAACAAATTGAGGTTTTACGCAGTTCTCAAGCTCATTGGCAGGCTATTCCAACGCCATTTTCAGAAACAGGGATTCGCATCAATGCCAACCCGCCGCTTGAGCAATGGGATTTGTTTAAACAAGGGTTGATCGAAGTGCAAGATGAAGGCTCACAACTCCTTGCCCGATTGTTGGATCCAAAACGCCATGAAATGGTGATTGATTATTGTGCAGGTGCGGGTGGTAAAACACTGGCACTTGGCGCAATGATGAACTCAAGTGGTCGTTTGTATGCGTTCGATGTCTCCGCATCAAGACTCTCTAAAGCCAAACCCCGATTCGCCCGTAGTGGGTTAAGTAATATTCACCCAGTCGTTATTCGCCCGCATGGTGATGATCGAATTCGACGCTTGGCAGGCAAAGCACATCGTGTTTTAGTGGATGCGCCTTGTACAGGGCTGGGAACTTTACGTCGAAACCCTGATCTTAAGTGGCGTCAGACACCCGAAGTTTTAGAGAACTTGTGTCGTCAGCAGCAGGCCATCTTGCAGCAAGCGAGTCAGTGTGTACGTCCTGGTGGACGCTTGGTGTATGCCACTTGCAGCTGGTTGACTTCAGAAAATGAAGATCAGGTTGACGCATTTTTGAAAGCCAATCCGGATTTCCGTTTGATCGATGCGCGAGAATTGTTGCCTGAAACGCTGCTTGAAACTGAAAAAACGTCACAGGTGCCTGTTGTCGATTCGGCTGGCATGATACGCTTGCGACCTGATTTGCATGGCACAGATGCGTTTTTTGCAGCTGTGATGGTACGCGATGCATCGACGTAGTTTGGCAGAGGGATTTTTATTACCTCTATAAAAAACAGGTGAATTCGTGCAATTCCTTGACAGTACGCAATAATTTTATAAAATTTCATATCCCAATCCGGTCTGAATGGGCTACACTCGGTCTGGTTTTGACTGTAAGGCAGGACATATAAAACAATGATGGATTCATTTCTTTCTTTCGCAGCGGGTGGTTTGACACAGGCGACTTGGTGGCAGGTTGTCATTTTCACACTCGTCGTGACACACATCACAATTGCTGGTGTCACCCTCTATTTGCACCGTTCCCAGGCGCATCGTGGTTTGGATTTACATCCGATCGTGGCGCATTTTTTCCGTTTCTGGTTGTGGTTAACTACCGGAATGGTGACGCGTGAGTGGGTTGCTATTCATCGTAAGCACCATGCCCGTTGTGAGCGTGAAGGAGATCCCCATTCACCCATGGTGTTTGGCATTCAGCGCGTTCTGTTTAGAGGTGCTGAACTGTATCGTATCGAAGCAGCCAACGCTGAAACAATTAAACGGTTTAGCCATGGCACACCGAATGACTGGATCGAAAACAAACTGTACTCGCGTCACTCGGCGTTGGGTATTTTGATCATGCTCGTGATTGATCTGCTGCTCTTTGGCGCGATTGGTCTGACTGTCTGGGCTGTGCAAATGGCTTGGATTCCATTCTGGGCCGCTGGTGTGGTCAACGGAATTGGACACTTCTGGGGATATCGCAACTTTGCATCACCCGATACCAGTACGAACGTTTTCCCAATCGGTTTGATTATCGGTGGTGAAGAGTTGCACAACAACCACCACGCCCATGGTACATCCGCGAAATTCTCAAGCCGTTGGTTCGAGATTGATATTGGTTGGACCTATATTCTGATTCTTCGCTCACTGGGTTTGGCTAAAGTCAGAAAGGTTGCGCCTAAACTTAAGCTGGCAGCACAAGTGGGTGATACCGAAGTGGATCTCAACACATTGCAAGGTGTGATTGCGCATCGCTACGAAGTGTTGGGTCGCTACACAGGCATGCTCAAAGACGCTTGCCGTCAAGAGCTGATGACGTTGAAACAAAAAGGTGGTTCGATGATCAACGTCGAAGCCCTGAAGTCAGCCACACACTGGTTGGGTCGTGGTGATGAAACGCTCGCACCCGAAGAGCGCGAACGCATCCATGAGGCATTGTCACAAACAGAATCTTTGTCTTTACTGTTGCAAATGCGTCAGGAGCTTGTGAAGCTTTGGGAAAGTTCTAGCGCCAGCAGTGAACAGTTACTGCATGATTTGCAGGAATGGTGTCATCGCGCTCAACAGAGCGGTATTGAAGGATTGCAAGAGTTCGCACTGAGACTGCGTCGCTATGCAGCATGATTGAGCAACTCAATCAGGAACAGCGCCAGGCGGTTATTCACGAAGGTGGACACGTTCTGGTGCTGGCAGGTGCAGGGAGTGGTAAAACGCGGGTGCTCACCACCCGCATTGCTTGGCTGATTCAACAACAGCTCGTTAGTCCACACGCCATTCTGGCGGTCACATTTACCAATAAAGCTGCAAAAGAAATGCAAGCGCGCATTGGCGCGATTCTACCGATTCAGATCGGTGGCATGTGGATAGGCACGTTTCACGGGCTTTGTCATCGATTGTTGCGAACCCATTATCGTGACGCCGGTCTGCCGCAAACATTTCAGATTCTAGATAATACCGATCAGCTGGCTTTGATTAAACGCATACTCAAAGCCGGTGATTATGATGATTCGCGCTTTACGCCCAGAGATGTGCAACGCTTTATTGCCAGTTGCAAAGAAGAGGGTCGTCGCGCGGATTTTGTGACCGCTCAAAATCCGTTTGAGCGCACACTGGCTGAAATTTACAGTTTGTACGAGCAGCAATGTCAGCGTGAAGGTGTAGTAGATTTTGCGGAACTGTTATTGCGTGGTGTCGAACTACTCGATAAGCATCCAGAAATCCGTGCACATTATCAGCAGCGTTTTGAGCATATTTTGGTTGATGAGTTTCAAGACACCAATCCATTGCAATATCGCTGGTTAACCCAGTTGTGCGGTGAGCGTTCAACGCTCTTTGCTGTGGGTGATGATGATCAGTCTATCTACGCATTTCGAGGCGCTCGCGTGGGCAATATGTCTGATTTTGAGCGTGATTATGCGCAAGGTCACGTCATTCGTCTGGAGCAAAACTATCGCTCTTATGGGCATATTCTGGATGCATCCAACGCATTAATCACCAACAATACGCAACGTCTGGGTAAACGTCTCTGGACGGATCAAGGTCATGGTGAACTGATTCGTGTCGTGGAGCTAGGCACCGATCACGAAGAAATGCAGTGGGTGGTCGATGAGATTCGTGCACTGATTAATCAGGGCGTACCACGCCATGAGATTGCCGTCCTTTATCGCAGCAATGCACAATCTCGAGTGATTGAGCACGGGCTGTTTACCGCAAGTATTCCATATCGTGTTTACGGAGGTTTGCGGTTTTTTGAGCGATTGGAAATTAAACATGCGTTGGCTTATTTGCGCTTGATCGCCAGTTTGCGAGACGACAATGCGTTTTTACGTGTAGCGAATTTCCCAGCACGTGGTATTGGTGCCAGAACCATTGAAAAGCTCACTCTGGATGCTGAACAGGCGCAAGTGAGCTTGTCTGAAGTTTGTCATCAGATGGGTGGTCGAGCAGGTAGTGCGTTGATGCAGTTCTGCGCATTGATTCAGGAAATGTCGCAATTAGGTCAACAACTATCTTTGTCTGAACTGGTTGATGACATGATTGAGCGCAGCGGTTTACGTGCGCACTATCAAGGTCAGCGTGAAGGTGCAGAACGCCTCGAGAACCTCGAAGAATTGGTCACCGCCGCCAAAGCCTTTGAAATTGAGCGTGAACTCACAGGTGTGCCAGCCACGGTTTTACGAGATACCGAACCGGGTCAACCGCCTTTGACACCGCTTTTGGCATTTCTTGCACATGCATCTCTTGAGTCTGGGGAAGGGCAGGCTGATGAAGGCACCGACGCTGTGGCGCTGATGACAGTGCATTCAGCGAAAGGCTTAGAGTTTGATGCTGTTTTTGTGACGGGTTTGGAAGATGGTTTGTTCCCACATGAGCAAAGTCTCAATAGCCCAGATGGTTTACAGGAAGAACGTCGCTTGATGTACGTGGCCATGACACGGGCACGGGAACGCTTGTATCTGACGCTGGCGCAGAGCCGGATGTTGCATGGCAAGGTTCGCTATAACCGTCTCTCTCGGTTTATGGAAGAGATTCCAGAAGAGAATGTACGCTGGTTGTCAGCACGAGCAACACAAAGCAACTGGTTTGATGCACCTTCGGCCAGTGGCCCAAAAACCGCTTATCAGGTCAATCGCAAAACCACTAAAAAATCTAATCTTGAGCTAAGCCAAGGTGTGGATGTTGGTGGTGTGATGTATCGGGCGGGTTTGCGTGTCGCTCATGCGCGTTTTGGGGAAGGGACGGTTCTGGCCGTTTCTGGAACGGGCTTAGATGCGCAGGCCATGATTCAGTTCGAAAGCGCTGGAACCAAGACGTTGGCACTGGGCATTGCCAAGCTAACCGTTTTAAGCTGATTGATCTTTTAGTCTCGAAAATGGCTGGATGCAGACACTGATTTGCATCCAGCCATTTACACATTAGATGGCGCGTTTTCTCTCGGTCCGCGCTTGTCTAAATCTCTGGTGTCATCGTTTGTTCGAGTGTTTCGATTTCTTGCATGAGGTCCAGCCATTTTGCTTCAAGTTCTGAGGCTTGTGCGCTTAGCTGACCATGTTCTTTCAGAGTGCTTTCACGTTCGTCTGAACGAGTCGCTTCATCATAAAACGCAGGATCTTGCATCTGAGTTTCAATGCTTTGTACGCGAGTCTGGATTTTCTCCAAATCTGATTCGATGACCTTTAAGGCTTTTTCTAGCGGTCGTCGTTGCTGTGCAAGCGCTTGGCGTTGTTGTGCTTGTTGTCGACGAATGGTTTTACGGTCTGTGCTGTCAGTATCCCCATTTGTTTCGTTCTTGGGTGTGCGATTCGATTTTTGCAGGATGAACTGACGATAATCGTCCAGATCTCCCTCAAAATCTTGCACAGTGCCGTTGGCCACTAACCAGAATTGATCGACGGTGGTGCGTAATAAGTGTCGATCGTGAGAAACCAAAAGCAAAGCCGCTTCACTCTGTGCCAGACCGACCGTCAGTGCATGACGTGTCTCAATGTCCAAGTGGTTTGTGGGTTCATCCAACACTAAAAGGTTAGGGCGGTGCCACAGCACGATTGCGAGGGCTAGACGAGATTTCTCTCCACCAGAAAATGGTCCCACAGGCTCAAGTGTTTTGTCGCCAACAAAGCCGTATTGCGCCAAATAACTGCGCAGATCCTGTTCACGCGCTTCTGGAGCAAGTCGTAATAGATGTTGCAGGGGAGTAGCCTGTGCATCTAGTTGGGACATTTGTTGTTGCGCAAAGTAACCAATCTTTAAACCTTGCCCGCGTTCGACTTCACCGGCGAGTGCAGACAGCTCACCCGCCAATGTTTTTAACAAGGTAGATTTCCCGGCGCCGTTCACACCAAGCACACCGATTCGATCCTGTGCTTCGATCCGAATTTGAATGTCTTCCAAAATGGGATGTGGTTGATCGCTTGAATCTCGGTAACCTGCTTGAACGTCTTTCAAACGCATCAGAATATGCGGACTGTGATCGGGTTCAGGGATACGGATTTCGATCGAAGATTCACTTTCGGGTGGGGCAACAGCCTGAATGCGGGCTAAAGCCTTGACACGACTTTGTGCTTGCCGTGCTTTGGTCGCTTTGGCTCGGAAGCGATCAATAAAGCCTTGTAGTCTGGCTGCTTCACGAGTTTGACGCTCATAAATCTGATGGGCTTGTCGTGATCGCTCCGCATGTTGGCGAATAAAAGCCTGATAGTTGCCGCGATAACGTTCAACTTTTTGATGCTCAATATGCAAAATGACATTGCACACCGAATCAAGAAACTCCACATCGTGTGAAATCAGAACGACCGTACCTTGATATGAGGTTAGCCAGCGTTCAAGCCAAAGTGTTGCATCTAAATCCAGATGGTTGGTGGGTTCGTCTAGTAAAAGTAGGTCTGAAGTCGCCATCAGCGCTTGCGCTAGATTGAGGCGCATTTGCCAGCCACCCGAGAACGTACCAACCGGATTGAGCCACTCATCAGGCGCAAATCCTAGGCCTGATAGTAAGGTTTCTGCGCGAGAGTTCGCTTGCCAAGCACCGGCTTGTTCAAGTTCTATTTCAAGTCGGGCGATTTCATTGGGATCGGTTGCTTGCGCGCGTTCTGCTTGCAAAACACGTAAGCGTCGATCACCATCAATAACGTGTTCGCGGGCGGGTTTGTCTAGGCTCTGTATGTTTTGTTCGACCCAAGATAAACGCCAGTCAGCTGCGATTTCTAGGCGGCCTTGATCGATGTCTAACTGTCCATATAAGGCAGTGATGAGTGAGGTTTTGCCACAACCATTGCGACCAACTAAACCGACTCGTTCACCGTCATGAACCACAAAGCTCGCATCTTGCAATAAACAACGACTACCGCGATACAACGTTAAATCAGAAGCTTTAATCACATCAAACAGTCCTGTTCGGTGTGATCGCAGTCACATCCTGAAGTTGCTTTGCACTAAGCAGCATGATTTGATTATCGGCATTTGCAGTTTGCAGCCAAATGGGATTTAGTTTGGGGAACATGGCTTCAAAATAGGCTTGCTCATTGCCAATTTCCAGCAAAAGCCAGCCATCGGACTTGAGACGTGTGCTTACCTGCTCTAGAAGTGGAATGACCAAGTCCATGCCTTCGGTGCCACCAGCTAACGCCAGATCGGGTTCGTGCAAAAACTCTTTGGGTAGTGCACGCATGGACTGTGTATTGACATAGGGTGGGTTGCAAATAATTAAGTCAAACACGGGATCTGGGGCGATGTCTTGCAGTAAATCAGTTTTTACCAACGAAATCCGGTCTTGGAGTTCGTAGTCCGCGACGTTTAGAGTTGCAACCTCTAGCGCTTTAGGTGAAATATCAGTGGCCACAACGTTTGCTTCTTCAAAAGTCAGCGCTGCAAGAATGGCTAAACAGCCACTGCCAGTGCAGGCTTCAAGAATCTGTGTGGGTGAAATTTCAAGCCAAGGTTCTAGACCTTGTGCAATCAACTCCGAAATGGGGGAGCGTGGAATCAGTACATCGGGACTGACGCGGAATGATAAACCTTGAAGCCAAGTTTGACCTAGAATGTATGCGGTGGGTTCGCGTTCAATACAGCGGCGTCGAAAAGCTTCAAAAAGTTGCTCACGTTCGGTCTGTAATAGCCTTGCGTCCAGATAGGGGTCGAGCTCATCGAGTGGTAACGACAATGTACCTAGAACTAGAAAAATGCTGTCATCTTGTGCATTGTCAGTGCCTTGACCAAAGTGAGCCTGACTTTGATTGAGCCAGCTCACACCAAAACGAATCCAATCTCGGATCGTGAGAAGATGTTCGATGGCTTGTTGCGAATTGTGTTGCATCATTACGCAGAAGTTTCCAGTAAGAGTTCTAAGGTTCGACGATAAATGTTTTTAAGGCTATCCAGATCCTTGACTACGACATGTTCATTGATTTGATGAATTGTGGCGTTGAGAGGACCGAATTCGATAACTTGCGGACAGATTTGGGCAATAAACCGACCATCCGATGTGCCACCACTGGTGGAGAGTTGTGTCTGAATTCCGGTTTCTGCTTGGATGGCCTGAGTCAGTGCGTCGCTGAGTGTGCCTTGTCGTGTTAAAAAAGGCAAACCGCCGATGGTCCATTCCAGTGTGTAATCCAGTTTTAAAGTATCTAAAATTTGGTGGACGCGGGATTGCAGCGTTTCAGGCGTGTTTTCTGTTGAGAAACGAAAATTGAAATCAATCTCGACATGACCTGGAATGACATTGCCTGCACCCGTACCTGCATGAATATTTGAGACTTGAAAGCTGGTTGCTGGAAAATAATCATTGCCTTGATCCCAAACCTCTTGGGTGAGTGCTTGTAGAGCCGGCACCATCTCATGAATTGGGTTGCGCGCCAAATGAGGATAGGCAATGTGTCCTTGAATGCCACGAATTATGAGCTTGCCTGACAAAGAGCCTCGTCGGCCATTTTTGATGGTGTCGCCCAGTTGTGATACAGAACTGGGTTCACCCACAATGCAATAGTCGATGGTTTCATCACGAGCTTTAAGCGCATCGCAAACCATGACAGTGCCATCGATTGCAGGGCCTTCTTCGTCAGAAGTAATCAGAAATGCGATTGAACCCGCATGATTGGGATGTTGTTCAACGAACTCTTGAACAGCCACCACAAACGCGGCAATCGAGGATTTCATATCCGCTGCACCCCGTCCGTAAAGCTTGCCATCCTCAATAACCGGATCAAATGGGTCGTGTCGCCACTGTTCAACAGGTCCGGTTGGCACAACATCGGTATGACCTGCAAAAACAAGGACAGGGCTTTGAGTGCCTTTACGCGCCCAAAGGTTAGTCACACCTCCACGGCTCAAGGTTTCAGCGGAAAAGCCAAGTGGACTTAGATGTTTCATTAAAAGAGACTGGCAGCCAGCGTCATCGGGTGTGACCGAGGGGCAGGCGATCAGCGCTTTGGAAAGCATCAAAGTGGAGGACTCTGAGAAAGGTGAAGTGGACATGGTTAACCTTTAGTGTGGATTTTTGTATTTGTAGAGTGGGGTGCGCTATGCCCTGAGTAAGTCGTTAATGCTTGTTTTCTGACGTGTTTGTGCATCGACTCGTTTGACGATGACAGCGCAAGCCAAACTGTGAGAACCATCTGCAGCCGGCATCGAGCCAGGGACAACGACTGCGCCTGACGGAATGCGTCCATAGGTTACTTCGCCAGTTTCTCGGTTGTAAATCCGAGTGCTTTGAGACAGATAAACGCCCATCGCCAAAACAGCGTTTTCTTCCACAATGACGCCTTCGACGATTTCTGATCGAGCACCAATAAAGCAATTGTCCTCAATGATAGTCGGGTTCGCTTGTAAGGGTTCAAGAACCCCACCAATTCCAACTCCACCTGACAGGTGAACATGTTTGCCAATTTGTGCGCAGCTTCCCACGGTGGCCCAAGTGTCGATCATGCTGCCTTCACCGACCCAGGCGCCGATGTTGACATACGAAGGCATTAAAACCGCATTGCGACCGATGTAGGCACCTCTACGTACAACCGCAGGTGGTACCACTCGGTAGCCAGCCGCATTGAAATCTTTTTGATCAAAGTTCTCAAATTTTAGAGGGACCTTATCAAAATATTGCAAAGGTGCTTGACCCATCACTTGATTGTCTTGAATACGAAATGACAGTAAGACGGCTTTCTTGAGCCATTGGTGGACGATCCACTCTTGGTTGATTTTTTCTGCGACACGAAGGGTGCCACTGTCGAGTGCTTGAATCGTGTGTTCAATGGCGTCGCGCGTTTGGGCGCTTACTGTGTTTGAGTGAAGTGCTTGGCACTCATTCCAAGCGGTTTCGATGATGTTTTGAAGATCTTGCGTCATGCGGATCAAGCCAAAAAGTAAATAAAAGAAAAAAGAAAAAAGCACATCGATCCTGACTCGTTTGTCAGAAGCGTTGCGTTGGTTTTACAGATCTGTATTGGTAGCTGATCGTTAAATTAATAGAACACTGCGAAATGCTTGATGATTTTAACGGCAAAGTGTTTGTTTCATGTGGGTTTTTTAAAGGTAAACCAGACTTTTTGAACAGTGTGATGACCGTGAGTTTTGTCTGATTTGCCTGCCATTTTTCTGAGGAGATGGTTATGAGCGTCGATTGCGGGCGAATTGCACTATTCTTTTTGCGCCTTCGATGCATTCATCCAAAGGCGCCACAAGCGCGATGCGCACAAAGCCAGTTCCGGGATTTAAGCCATCGATTTCACGGCTCACGTAGCTACCAGCCAAAATTCGAACAGCTTGCTGATCCAGTAGATCATGGACAAACTTCGTATCGTCTTCACCGACATTCATCCAGAGATAAAACGAAGCATCTGGTTGCTGAACATCAAAGGCTTCTTGGAGAATGGGAACGACCGCCGCAAACTTTTCGTGATAAGCCTGCCGATTGGCTAGTACGTGTGTTTCGTCTTGCCAAGCAGCAAGACTTGCGGCGCTCACAATGGGAGACATGGCACTGCCGTGATAAGTACGGTAGAGCAAGAATTGTTCAATCAAACGCGCATCACCGGCCACAAACCCGGATCGCAAGCCAGGTAAATTTGAGCGTTTGGATAGGCTAGAGAAAGCCAATAGATTCGTGAAGTCTGCGCGTCCGAGCTGGTGCGCGGCCTGGAGTCCGCCTAGGGGTGGATTGTTTTCATCAAAATAGATTTCGCTATAGCACTCATCCGATGCGATCACAAAACCATACTTATCAGATAGCTCAAATAGATCACGCCATTGTGAGAGTGGCATGACGCTGCCCGCAGGGTTGCCTGGGCTGCAGGTGTAGACCAGCTGCGTGTTTTTCCAGACATCTTCAGGCACGCTTCGCCAATCACAAAGCTGATGGTTTTCTGGAAGACTCGCAATGTAGTAAGGCTGAGCGCCAGCTAGTAAGGTTGCGCCTTCATAGATCTGATAAAAAGGGTTAGGGCAGACGACTGTCGCCTTTTCTTGCGTGTTGTCGATGACAACTTGTGCGATGGCAAACAGCGCTTCGCGCGAACCTAAAATCGGCAACACCATGGTGTTGGCATCGGGTGCAGGTATCTGATAACGAGTATGCAGCCACTGACTTATTGCTTCACGTAATGACTTGTCACCCTGAGTCGGCGGATAGGTGGATAAACCATCCAGCGCATCGACCATGGCGCGTCTGACAGCTTCCGGCGCAGGATGTTTGGGCTCACCGACGGATAAATCAACAAGGGGTAAGCCAGTGTCTTGCGGACGGGTGCTTATGAGCAGTTTGCGTAATTTTTCAAATGGATACGCCTGGAGCAAGTTCATACGGGGGTTGGTCATAGCAAATTGTCATCAAAAGCGATTTAAAAGAATGGGCTGAGATCTGCGAAAGAATGATCGCAGTACAGAAAAATAACATCGATTTATGCGGTTCGGAATGTCATGCTGATATTTGTCAGAAGGTCAATCATTATGGCCTTGAATCAGGTTAATCATTTGATTTGTATTGACTGTTGCTTAGGAAGCTCTGAATGTTTTAAGCTTTTTTAGTGAATTTGAAGGCAATGTAAGGGTTCTCGTTTATATGTTGGTTCAATTTTTGTTATGATGGCAGATTCGCTGCAAAATAAGTTTTTATATTCAGCGTTTTTAGGTGGTACGAAACAGAAGGAATCTGTGCGTTACAATTCTGTTTCTGATGATTTAAGCGAAGGTGGCGAAATTGGTAGACGCACCAGGTTTAGGTCCTGACGCCTTCACGGGCGTGCGGGTTCGAGTCCCGCCCTTCGCACCAAATTCTTCCAATAACAGCGCGGGACAATTTAGACGCGAGTCCCGTCACAATCCAATCGGTGGTTATCTTTATGCAACCTGAGGTTGAAACATTGACAGGCCTTGAGCGCCGAATCGAAGTAACCGTTCAGATGGCGGACGTTGAGAAGCAAGTCAGCCAGGAACTCAAACAAGTCGCTCGTACGGCTAAAGCACCTGGATTCCGTCCTGGTAAGGTGCCGATGTCAATGCTTGAGCGCAGCCATGGGCCTGGTATTCGTTACGATGTCATCAATCAACTGGTGGGCGAGGCCATCGGCGACGCACTCGACAAGACGGGTTTGCGGATTGCAGGTGCTCCCAGCGTGGAACCTAAAACAGAAGACGTCGCAGATGACGTGCTGTCGTTCCTTGCGACCTTCGAAATCTATCCGGACGTTGAAGTGCCCGAGTTGGGTGAGCTGGAAATCACACAAACAACGTGTGAAGTCGGTGATGAAGCCATCGAAAAAACCATTGATATTTTGCGTGAACAACGCACCGAATACGTCGAAGAAGAAGGTCGTGCAACTCAGGATGGCGATCAAGTCAAAGTTGACTTTGTTGGCAAACTGGATGATGTGGCTTTTGACGGCGGTACCGCTGACGATTTCGTGTTCCAGGTCGGTAAAGGCCGCATGCTCGCCGAGTTTGAAGAAGCCGTTCAGGGTTTGAAAGCAGGTGAAAGCAAAACTTTCCCATTGACTTTCCCTGAGGACTATCAAGCTGAACATCTGGCTGGTAAAACCGCTGAGTTTACTGTGACTGTGAAAGCTGTGATGCGCCCTGAATTGCCTGAAGTGGATGCCGATTTTGCACGTGCATTAGGTCAGGCTGAAGGCGATGTTGAAAAACTGATGGAAGAAATTCGTCAGAACATCGAACGCGAAGTCAGTGCACGTACAAGCGCTCGCTCAAAAGACAGCGTGATGAATGCATTGCTGCAAGCCGTGACTTTTGATGTGCCTAAAGCACTGGTTCAACAAGAAGTGGCTGGTCGTGTGCAAGCTGCTCGTGAAGAGCTGCGTTCACGCGGTATGCCCGATGTGGACAAAATGCCAATTCCTGAAGAATTGTTTGAGGAAGAAGCAACCCGTCGTGTGAAGCTGGGTCTCTTGCTGGCTGCTTTGGTTGAAAAAGCTGAGTTGCAAGCCAAGCCTGAGCAAGTTCGTGCCAAAATCGAAGCGTTTGCACAGAACTACGAAGATCCTGCCGAAGTGGTTGGCTACTATCTGTCCGATGCTGAGCGTCGTGCTGAAATCGAAGCCGTGGTGCTTGAGGACAATGTGGTCGAACACATTATGGCGCAAGCCAAAGTTACACCGAAAGCTGTCTCATTTGATGAAATCATGGGCACAGCACAACCTGAGCCAGAAACGTCTGAACAGGACGAATCAGAGCAGGCTTAATTCCTCTGGTGTAATATCCATGGATCGAAGAGGTGCTGCCATTTCGCAGCGCCTTCTTGTCTGTTATTTGAGTTGAATCGGGATCGGAGCCGCACCAAGAATATGAGCAATCACATCTCTATGAATCATTTTGCTGATTTTTACGCCAATCTGCACGGTGGCTCTTCATTAACACCGACAGGTCTGGGTTACATTCCCATGGTTGTTGAGCAGTCCGGTCGTGGTGAGCGTGCATTTGATATTTATTCACGTCTCCTGAAGGAGCGTGTCATTTTTCTGGTCGGTCCAGTGACGGATCAGAGCGCCAATCTCGTGGTTGCTCAATTGCTATTTTTAGAATCAGAAAATCCCGATAAAGATATTTCACTCTATATCAATTCTCCAGGTGGTTCGGTATACGCTGGTATGGCGATGTACGATACGATGCGTTTCGTGAAGCCTGACATCTCCACGCTTTGCACAGGCTTAGCAGCCAGTATGGGTGCTTTCCTGCTTGCCGCGGGTACGAAAGGCAAACGTTATTGCCTACCAAACTCTCGGATTATGATTCATCAGCCTTCTGGTGGTGCGCAAGGTCAGGCATCAGATATTCAGATTCAAGCACGCGAAATTCTGGATTTGCGTGTCCGACTCAATGAAATTTTGGCTGAGAATACCGGTCAACCCGTGAGTCGTATTGAACTGGATACGGAACGCGATAACTTCATGTCAGCGCAGGCTGCTGTGGAGTATGGCATTATTGATAAGATGTTGACCAGTCGTGCGGATGCGGATGCTGGCTGAATTAGAAAATTGAGTACACGAGATAATGACTGAAAAGAAAACTGGAAAGTCCACAAAGAAGTTGCACTGCTCTTTTTGTGAAAAAAGTCAGGAAGAGGTGCGTAAGCTGATTGCCGGTCATTCCGGTTTTATTTGTGACGAGTGTGTTGAGCTTTGTCAGAATATTCTTCTGGAAGAGTTGATTGCAGAGCCTTCTGACCGTGCTGAGCTTCCCACACCGATTCAGATCAAAGAGTTTTTAGATCAATATGTAATTGGTCAGGATTTGCCAAAACGCATTTTGTCGGTGGCGGTCTATAACCATTACAAACGACTTTCGCACGGTGTTGAACCGGCTGCAGACGAAGTCGAATTAAGTAAAAGTAACGTCCTGATGATTGGACCCACAGGCTCCGGGAAGACCCTGTTGGTACAAACACTGGCTCGTCAGCTTAACGTGCCGTTTGTCATGGCCGATGCCACGACATTGACCGAAGCTGGGTATGTCGGTGAAGACGTTGAAAATATTATTCAAAAGCTTCTGCAAAACTGCAACTACGATGTTGCTCGTGCAGAACGTGCCATTATTTACATCGATGAGATTGATAAGATTTCACGTAAATCAGACAATCCATCGATTACACGAGACGTGTCAGGTGAGGGTGTCCAGCAAGCGTTGCTGAAACTCATCGAAGGAACCGTAGCTTCGGTGCCACCTCAAGGCGGTCGTAAACATCCGAACCAGGACTTTGTGCAAGTCGACACCACCAATATTCTGTTTATCGTCGGTGGCGCTTTTGATGGCCTGGAAAAGGTCATCATGAACCGCACTGAGCGTTCAGGAATTGGGTTTGGTGCCTCAGTCGCTGCCAAGAGTGAGAAAGCAGCTGGTGAAGCCTTTGAGTCGGTTGAACCTGAGGATCTGATTAAGTTTGGATTGATTCCTGAGCTTGTCGGGCGTTTGCCTGTGATTGCGACCTTGCAAGAGTTGTCAGAAGACACCTTGGTGAGAGTCTTAACTGAGCCCAAGAATTCGCTGATTCGACAGTTCACAAAGCTGTTTGACATGGAAGATGTTGAACTGGAAATCACATCCGAAGCCTTACACGCGATTGCTCGCAAGGCAATTTTAAGAAAAACAGGTGCTCGTGGTTTGAGATCAATTCTTGAAAACGCGTTATTAGACACCATGTTTGAAATTCCCTCCTACGGGAATGTCTCCAAAGTGATTTTGGATGAAAACGTGATTACAGCCAATGCCAAACCAACATTGCTGTACAAAGATGACACAGTCAAGAAGGGTGACAAAAAGGCAGAAAAAGATCAGACCAATGATCATGCCGCAGCCTGAATGTACTGAATGTGCTGGCCTTTTACAGGTCAGCACTTGATATTCAGGAAATTGTCCCAATATCACTAACCATAGTTAGCGAAAGTCCCGATGCAGTGTGTTTCAGGGACGACAATGAAGAGGACAAATTATGTCAAGTCATTCCGTTTTACCGGCTGAGCGTATTACATTACCATTGCTCCCTTTGCGTGACGTGGTGGTGTTTCCGCACATGGTGATTCCATTGTTTGTGGGTCGGCCGCGCTCGATTCGTGCTCTCGAATCTGCCATGGCTGACAATAAAAATGTGATGCTAGCCGCTCAGAAGTCAGCCTCCAAAGATGATCCAGCGCCAGAAGATGTTTATGAGCTGGGAAGTTTAGCCACGATTCTCCAAATGCTGAAACTGCCTGATGGGACCGTTAAAGTCCTAGTGGAGGGCGTGCAGCGTGCCAAAATTCTGAGTATCTCGGATACCGATGAACATTTTTCTGCCGATGTGATGCCCTTAGAGCCTGTCGATGAGCAGGGTGCTGAGGTTGAGGCATTGCGACGTACGGTGGTGAATCAGTTTGAAACCTACGTCAAACTCAATAAGAAGATTCCACCCGAGGTACTAGGCTCATTGTCCAGTATCGAAAGTGCGTCACGATTGGCTGATTCGATTGCAGCGCATTTGCCTTTAAAGCTTGAGCAAAAGCAGAATCTGCTTGAGATCACCGATACCGTTAAGCGCCTAGAAGCTTTGTTGGGTCAGATTGAATCTGAAGTCGATATTCTTCAGGTCGAAAAGCGCATTCGTGGTCGCGTCAAAAAGCAGATGGAAAAAAGCCAGCGTGATTACTATCTGAATGAGCAAGTGAAAGCCATTCAGAAAGAACTCGGTGATGCTGAAGATGGGGCGGATATCGAAGAGCTTGAGCAGCGCATCGCAAAAGCTGGTTTATCAAAAGAAGCCCATAAAAAAGTCGATGCTGAAGTTAAAAAGCTCAAGATGATGTCGCCGATGTCGGCTGAAGCAACCGTGGTTCGCAATTACATCGATACCGTGGTGGATTTACCGTGGCGTAAAAAGAGCAAGATCAATCATTCGATTCAAACGGCAGAAACCGTCTTGGATGATGATCACTACGGCTTAGAGAAGGTCAAAGAACGCATTGTTGAGTACTTGGCTGTGCAGCAACGTGTTGATAAGGTGAAAGCGCCCATTCTTTGTTTGGTGGGACCACCTGGTGTGGGTAAAACCTCACTTGGTCAAAGTATTGCGCGGGCGACCAATCGTAAGTTTGTTCGCATGGCTTTAGGTGGCGTGCGTGATGAGGCTGAGATTCGCGGTCATCGTCGCACTTACATTGGTTCTATGCCAGGCAAGATTTTGCAGAACATGACTAAAGTGGGTGTAAGAAATCCGCTCTTCTTACTCGATGAAATCGATAAGTTAGGTATGGACTTCCGAGGTGATCCGGCTTCTGCTTTGTTGGAAGTGCTGGATCCCGAACAAAACCATACATTCCAAGACCACTACGTGGAAGTGGATTTCGATTTGTCAGATGTGATGTTTGTGGCAACGAGCAATACGCTGAATATCCCACCCGCTTTGCTGGATCGGATGGAAGTGATTCGTTTGGCTGGCTACACTGAAGACGAAAAGATTCACATTGCCAAAGAACATCTGCTGCCCAAGCTCATGAAAAACAATGGGCTTCGCGATGGTGAAATGACGATCAGTGATGATGCCTTGCGCGACATTATTCGTTATTACACGCAAGAAGCGGGTGTGCGAGGTCTAGAGCGTGAGATTAGCAAAGTCTGCCGTAAAGTGGTGAAGTCTTTGGTGAGCCTGGAACCTGAAAAAACGACTAAATCAAAATCACGCAAAGCAGCTGACAAAGTTGAGCACTGTGTTGAAGTGAATTCTGAAAACTTGGCTGACTTTTTAGGTGTGCGCCGTTATAGCTACGGTATGGCCGAAAAAGACAATCAGGTCGGACAGGTCACTGGTTTGGCATGGACTGAGGTTGGCGGTGATTTGCTGACCATTGAAGTCGCGGATATGCCAGGTAAAGGACAGATTCTCAGAACGGGTTCACTCGGTGATGTGATGAAGGAATCGGTGGAAGCTGCTCGTAGTGTCGTGCGTTCACGTGCAAACCGTCTTGGTATCTCCAATACTGTGTTTGAAAAACGTGATCTACACGTTCACGTTCCGGAAGGCGCAACACCCAAAGATGGGCCGTCTGCTGGTGGCGCAATCACGACAGCGATTGTTTCTGCGTTGACGGGCATCCCTGTCAAGGCTGATGTCGCAATGACTGGTGAGATCACGCTACGTGGTGAAGTACTGGCGATTGGTGGTTTGAAAGAAAAACTACTGGCTGCGCGTCGTGGCGGTATTAAGACCGTCCTGATTCCGCAGGAAAACGTCAAAGATTTGGCAGAGATTCCTGACAACATCAAGAACCATCTGGATATTGTGCCTGTAAAGTGGATTGATCAGGTTCTGGAAGTGGCTCTGGAGCGTATGCCAGAAGCCATTGAGGCTGAAGAGGCCACTCAACCCGCTGTGGTTGGTGGAAAATCAGACACAAGTCCAGCACCGCTGACAAAACATTAATCGGCAGGTGTTAAGAGCCCATGATTCAAAACATGGATTCGGTTCGGTTGGATAAATGGCTTTGGGCGGCGCGGTTTTTTAAATCGCGCTCCCTAGCCACAGAAGCCATTACGTTAGGACGAGTTCACGTCAACGACAGTCGTGTTAAGCCTGCGCACCCTGTTAAGCTGGGAGAGCGTGTTCGTGTTCAGCGAGGCCATGAACGACTCGAAGTACTTGTGCGAATGTTAAGTGATGTCAGGCGATCTGCACCTTTGGCGCAGTTGCTTTATGAGGAAACGCCGGAGAGTGTGACCTTGCGTCAAGAGGTTAGTGAAGCCCGTCGTCTTTACACGGAGCCAGCGCGTGCTATTCGGGGTGGTCGTCCGACTAAGCGAGAACGACGTCAGATTGAGCGTTTTACACGCGACGAATAAAACTTTTGAAAATACTCGCCACGTTTTCTTCAATCATTCAGAAAGTTTGTTGCTTTAATGAAGTGCTGTATTGCGGATTAGTCCGACCGCGATGCCTTCGAGCGCAAAGTCCTCATCTCCATGAGCTTCAATGGGTTCAAAATCTTCATTTTCAGGAAGCAGGATGATTTTATTTTTTGCTTTCTGTAGTCTTTTTACAGTGACCTCTTCACCGATTCTGGCAACGACAATACTGCCGTTTAGTGCGTCTTGTGTCTTACGGACAGCCAGTAAATCACCATCCATAATGCCAATGTTGCGCATACTCATCCCTTTAACAGTGAGCAAATAATCTGGCTTGCTCTTAAAGAGACTATGGGGCACCTGATATTCGTCGATGACGTTTTCTGTTGCGAGAATAGGGGAGCCAGCTGCGACACGACCTACTAGTGGTAGCTGAAAGCTATCTTCATTTGAAGATGTAGCTGTGGAAAGAGATACTTCGCTGGAGGCGGGTTCACGGTTTGACTGTAAGATTCGAATGCCACGCGATGCGCCTGTCTTGAGTTCAATGTAGCCTTTTTTAGCTAAAGCACGCAGATGGTCTTCGGCAGCATTGATTGAACGGAATCCAAGAATTTTGGCGAGTTCAGCGCGTGTGGGAGGAAAACCGTTTTTTTCAATCAAATCTTCAATGAGATTTAGAATTTCTGCTTGACGAGGAGTCAACGCGGTCGCCATAAGATCGCCTTTTTATCTGTATATATTTACAGTTAAAGATTATGCGGCAATTTATATGAAATGGCAAGTGTTAGGTGTCTGCGTGTTAGTTGTCTGCAAATGCCATTGTGACACTCGCAGACAGAATCAAAGTCTGTACGACTTATTGTGCTTTCAGAACTTGTGCAATTGCGTCTGAGACGATATCGATGTTGCGGCTATTTAAAGCAGCAACACAAATCCGACCCGTTGAGAGTGCGTAAATTGCATGTTCTTCGCGAAGTTGATCGACTTGATCGGCAGTTAAACCTGAGAATGAAAACATGCCATTCTGACGTAGTACAAAACTAAAGTCTTGATCGATGCCGTTTTCTGCTAGTTTTTCAACAAGGCTAGAGCGCATGAGTTTGATGCGTTCGCGCATTTGACCTAGCTCTTCGTCCCACATGGCGAATAGTTCGGGTGAGTTGAGCACTTCACCGACCACGGCAGCACCAAAAGTGGGTGGGTTGGAATAGTTCGTGCGAATCACGCGTTTCACTTGACTCAGGACGCGTTTGGCTTCCTGCTCGCTTTCGGTCAGGATGGTAAGGGCGCCGATACGCTCACCGTAGAGTGAGAAGGATTTTGAAAAAGAAGTGCTGACAAAGCAGTTCAGACCTTTTTCAACAAATAAGCGCACCGCATGAGCATCTTCTTGTAGACCTGTACCAAAACCTTGGTAGGCAATGTCCATAAAGGGGATTAGCTGCTTTTCTTTGCAAATGTCTGCAATCAGGGCCCACTGATCGGTGGTTGGGTCAACACCAGTCGGATTGTGGCAGCATGCATGCAAAATCACAATGGATTGATCAGGCAGTTCTCGCAATGCCTTCAACATGCCTTCAATGTCTAAACCTCGCGTGTTGGGATCGTAATAAGGATACTCAACGACCTCAAAACCTGCAGCTTCGAATAGGGCACGATGGTTCTCCCAGCTGGGATTACTGATCGCAACTTTCGCACCGGGCTTAAGTGTGGCCAGAAAATCTGCACCAATTTTTAGTGCGCCTGTTCCACCAATGGACTGGACGGTCACTGCGCATGATTGTGCCAATGCGGGGTGATCTGCGCCCAGCAAAAGCTTTTGAACGCCTTGATTCAGACTCGCTAAACCTTCGATGGGCAGATAGCCGTGGGCAAGTTGTGCTTGTACACGCGCCATTTCTACTTGATGCACGCAACGCAGCAACGGGATGCGTCCTTCGTCATCATAATAAACACCGACGCCCAGATTGATCTTGTTGGGGCGGGTGTCGGTATTGAATTGTTCTGTCAGACCCAAGATGGGGTCGCGGGGCGCAAGCGCCACTTGCGCAAATAAATTGCTCATGAAACTACCTTTGGCACCATTTGGTGCAGCTTTGGTTGGACTGTACGAATAGGTCAACCCCTCAGCATAAATGCTCGCGTAGGTCATTTGTTCAGAAAGAAGATTTTTTACACATTTTCTGTTCAAACTGGACGTTGCGCGTGTGTCTCGTCATAATGGAGAGTTGTTTACGCAAATGGGAATTTACCCAAGTGAAAGTCTAACATGGCGCAAGGTCACTTCGTAGAGTTTGCAGATAGTCCGTTTTCCTTGTTTCAACCGTATCCACCAGCGGGTGATCAACCCGAGGCGATTGAACGATTGTCAGAAGGTATTGAGGATGGTTTGATGTTTCAGACCTTGCTCGGTGTAACGGGGTCTGGAAAGACATATACCATGGCAAACGTCATTGCGAGAACAGGGCGTCCTGCCTTGGTGCTTGCACCCAATAAAACATTGGCAGCCCAGTTGTATGCTGAGATGCGCGAGTTTTTTCCACGCAATGCGGTCGAGTACTTCGTTTCGTACTATGACTACTATCAGCCAGAAGCGTATGTGCCTTCACGAGATCTTTTTATTGAAAAAGATTCTTCAGTCAATGAGCACATCGAGCAGATGCGATTGTCTGCAACGAAAAGCCTATTAGAGCGTCGCGACACGATTATCGTGGGCACCGTGTCCTGTATTTACGGGATTGGAAACCCATCTGATTACCATGCGATGGTACTAATCTTTCGGGTCGGTGATCGCATTCAGCGTAGTGAGATTCTGGCTCGGCTCGTGGCAATGCAGTACCAGCGTGATGACATTGAGTTCACGCGCGGTGTGTTTCGTGTACGGGGTGATGTGATCGATATCTTCCCGGCTGAAAGTGCAGAGCTTGCAGTCCGAGTGACGATGTTCGATGATGAGATCGAAACCCTGTCCTTGTTTGATCCATTGACCGGGCAGGTACGACAAAACGTGCCGCGGTTTACGGTTTATCCAGGTTCCCATTACGTGACGCCTAGGGCTACTGTGCTGCGTGCGATTGATACGATTAAAGAGGAGTTGAGTGAGCGATTGGATCAGCTCTACTCGAATAATGAAATTGCGTATGCGCAGCGTCTGGAGCAACGCACTCGCTTTGATCTGGAAATGTTGTCTGAATTGGGTTTTTGTAAAGGCATTGAAAACTATTCACGACACTTGTCTGGTGCGCAGCCTGGTGAGCCGCCACCGACGCTTATTGATTATTTGCCGCGCGATGCGCTGATGTTTATTGATGAAAGCCACGTCACTATGGGGCAGTTAGGTGGGATGTATCGTGGTGACCGTGCACGCAAAGAAACACTGGTGCAATACGGGTTTCGATTGCCATCAGCATTGGATAACCGACCTTTAAAGCTCGAAGAGTTTGAGCAACGCATGCGTCAGACCGTGTTTGTGTCGGCGACACCTGCGGCTTATGAGGAAACGCACTCTGATCAGGTTGTTGAGCAGGTTGTGCGTCCCACTGGTTTGGTGGATCCGATTGTCGAGGTGTTACCAGCTGTTACACAAGTTGATGACTTACTGGAGAAAGCCAAGCACTGCATCGCTCAGGGTCAGCGTGTTCTTGTCACAACACTGACCAAACGCATGTCTGAAGAGCTGACAGATTTTTTGATTGAGCAAGGCTTAAAGGTTCGTTATTTACACTCGGATATTGATACGGTAGAGCGTGTTGAAATTTTGCGGGACTTACGCTTAGGTGTTTTTGATGTTTTGGTTGGGATTAACTTGCTGCGAGAAGGGCTTGATATTCCTGAAGTGGCATTGGTTGCGATTCTGGATGCTGACAAAGAAGGTTTTTTGCGCTCAGAGCGCAGTTTGATTCAAACTATAGGGCGGGCTGCTAGAAACGTACAGGGTAGGGCCATTCTTTACGCAGATCGAATCACGGACTCCATGCGACGTGCAATGGAGGAGACTGATCGCAGACGTACAAAACAGATTGCTTTTAACGTCGAGCACGGTATTGAAGCGCGCAGTGTTCAGAAGGCCGTGAAAGAACTGATTGACGGCGTGGTCATGACAGTCGATACTGCAACTGATGAGACATGGATGCCTGAATATAAAGTTGAGGATCCAAAATCGGTCGCTAGGGCAATTAAACAGCTTGAGAAGCGAATGTTCGATCATGCCAAAAATCTGGAGTTTGAGCAGGCAGCTCAAACGCGTGATGCATTAGAGGCATTGCGAGAAAAAGTTTTGCGGTAAAGGTTTTATCTGTCTTTGGTTTTGTTAAAAATGTTGTGATGCACCATTTCTTAATCGATAAACTGATTGTTCTTTGTGTAAGTTGCAATGGGAAGTGGTGTTGAGATTTTGACTGGAAGTGCGAAAAACACAAAAATTTCGTTTTTCGTAAAAGATTTGTAAGTGCAATTTACAAAAAAACAGTAGACATTTTACGGGTTTTCCCTCAAAATACACGCCATGATGACAAAAGTACTCTTCGTTTGCATGGGAAATATCTGCCGCTCCCCGAGTGCGGAGGGCGTATTTCGCCATATGATTCATGAGGCCGGCCTGAGTGACGCGGTGAGCGTGGACTCCGCCGGTACGCATAACTATCACCTCGGTGACGCCCCAGATGCGAGAGCAATTGCTGCTGCGCGCAAACGTGGCTATGAGATCGCTGAGCGTCCTGCTCGACAGGTGACTGCACAAGATTTCAGAGATTTTGACTTGATTCTTGCCATGGACTGGGAGAATCTTTCAGCCATGCAGCAGCAATGCCCTGTGATGCACCGGCATAAGCTCATGCTCTTAATGCGTTACGCCAACGAATTTGAAGAAGCGACAGTGCCTGATCCTTATTACGGTAGTCTGGATGGCTTTGGTAAGGTTCTGGATTACATCGAAGACGCATGTCAGGGCGTATTGGATGTTGTTCGTAAGCGTGTTACGCAATATCAAGCGGCTTAAATCACCGTTTAATGTTCGCTTTTAGGTTTTTTATCTTCTTCTTAGATTAATGCGTCATTTTTAAATTGATTTTTAATGCTCGCGTGTTGATTTCATGTCATTTTTGAATGCCTGATTTGATCTAGATCAGGTATTCAGTCTTCCTTTTTTATCGGGTGTTTACCCTGATGAATCTCGGCTAAACATACCTTATCGCGGTTGTGTAAAGATATATCCGACATGTTGATATGTATTATCCGAGTAAATTGCTCGGTTATTTGCTATACTAGACCTGTTTAGTCAACTATGTGCTATGACAAATCAGTCTTATAAAGCAATTAAGTCAGATTTGTCAGGTACTTATTCAGAGGACAATGACATGCGACTTACAACAAAGGGACGTTTTGCGGTAACGGCGATGATTGATCTGGCCCTACGTCAACACGGTGGTCCAGTGACTTTGTCCGCCATCAGCCAGCGACAAAGTATTTCTCTGTCGTATCTTGAGCAACTGTTCGGTAAGCTTCGACGCCATGAGCTCGTCGATAGTATCCGGGGACCTGGTGGCGGCTATACCTTGGCCAAACTCGCTCGGAATATTACGGTTGCCGATATTATTTTTGCGGTGGATGAGCCCATCGATGCAACAAATTGCGGTGGCAAATCCAATTGTTCAACCGATGAGCATGGTCGACCAACAGTCTGTATGACCCACGATTTGTGGTCTGCTTTAAATCGCACCATGGTCGATTTCTTGGATTCGGTTTCACTGCAAAATCTGGTTGATCAGCAAAGAATGCGTCAACTGAAAGAGGGGACTGCGCATCGCTCGGAAACCCCAGTCAAGATTTCTCCCACCGCAGCCGATCCGTTTGCACGTCGTGCAGGCGAGACCGTCTTTGTGTGATTCAGAATAAATTCATGCCTGTTTCAGGAGTAGTACAACATGTCAGATAAGCCAGCTATTTATCTTGATTACTCAGCGACCACACCGGTTGATCCGCGAGTTGCCGACAAAATGGTGCCGTGGCTCTACGAAAAGTTTGGTAACCCCGCGTCACGCAGTCACGTGTTTGGATGGGTTGCGGAGGAGGCCGTTGAAAAAGCCCGTGCACAGGTCGCAGAGCTTGTGAATGCGGATCCCCGTGAAATCATTTGGACATCGGGTGCAACCGAGTCAAACAACCTCGCCATTAAGGGCGCAGCACAGTTTTATTCTGAGCGTGGCAAACACGTTTTGACTGTGAAGACTGAGCATAAAGCTGTGCTGGATCCCTGTCGTGAACTCGAGCGCCAAGGATTTGAGGTGACGTATTTGGATGTCCAAGAAAACGGTCTGATTGATCTGGAAACTTTTGAGAAGGCATTGCGCCCTGACACCATTCTTGTTTCAGTCATGCTGGTGAACAATGAAATCGGTGTGATTCAGGATATTGCGGCCATTGGTGAGATCTGTCGCGATCGTAAGATTATCTTCCACGTAGACGCAGCGCAGGCAACTGGTAAAGTTGCGATTGATTTGCAGCAGCTCAAAGTGGATTTGATGTCTTTTAGTGCGCATAAAACGTACGGCCCGAAAGGAATTGGCGCTTTGTATGTCGGTCGTCGACCCAGAATTCGTCTGGAAGCACAGATTCACGGGGGCGGCCATGAACGCGGTTTCCGTTCAGGTACACTCGCACCGCATCAGATTGTCGGGATGGGCGAAGCTTTTCACTTGGCGGCTCAGGAAATGGCCGCAGAAAACGAACGCATCCGGATGTTGCGTGATCGTTTGTGGGCCGGTGTAAGCCAGATGGAAGAGGTTTATCTGAATGGGGACTTGGAACATCGCGTGCCCCATAACCTGAACATCAGTTTTAACTACGTCGAAGGCGAATCATTGATTATGGCCGTGAGCGAATTGGCTGTATCGAGTGGTTCCGCATGTACGTCTGCGAGCTTAGAGCCCTCGTATGTGCTGCGCGCCTTAGGTCGTGATGATGAACTAGCACATAGTTCAATCCGGTTCTCATTTGGTCGATTTACGACCCAGGAAGATATCGATTTTGCGATCGAGTTGCTGAACACGCGGGTACAAAAACTGCGCGATATGTCCCCACTTTGGGAAATGGCACAGCAAGGAATCGATCTCAGTACAGTTCAGTGGGCAGCACATTAATTCTGTCCATTTATGATCAGGAGTCAAAGTTATGGCATACAGCGATAAAGTGATGGATCACTACGAGAATCCACGAAATGTAGGTTCATTTGATCAAGCAGAAGATAAAGTTGGCACAGGAATGGTCGGTGCGCCTGCCTGTGGTGACGTGATGAAACTACAAATCCGAGTCAGTGATGAGGGTGTCATTGAAGATGCACGTTTTAAAACGTATGGTTGCGGTTCTGCCATTGCATCAAGTTCACTCGTCACCGAATGGGTGAAAGGTAAAACACTTGACCAGGCTTTGGAAATTCGTAATACAGAAATTGCGAAAGAGTTGGCATTGCCACCTGTCAAAATCCACTGTTCGATTTTGGCTGAAGATGCCATTAAAGCAGCTGTTCAGGATTACAAAACTAAGTTTGGTGGTGAAGAGTAATTCACATCAGAGGGAGTTCAGAAATGAGCGTTACATTGACATCCAGTGCCGCTGATCACATTCATAAATATATGGAAAAACGCGGTAAAGGTCTGGGTTTGCGTTTAGGTGTGCGTACGACGGGTTGTTCCGGTATGGCTTATAAGCTTGAGTATGTGGATGAGCCGGATCAAGACGATCAGATGTTTGAAAGCGAAGGGATCAAAATCTTCATCGATCCTAAGAGTCTGGTGTATCTGCAAGGCACTCAGCTGGATTACGCTCGCGAAGGCCTGAATGAAGGTTTCCGTTTTACGAACCCCAATGAAAAGGCGACCTGTGGTTGTGGCGAATCATTCACCGTCTGATCAAGATCGTGCCATCAGCGGTGAACCCGTTAATGACGGTTTGACCGAGTCCACAGCACCAAAATCTGCGGGCTCGGGTGCTGTACCGGATTTCTTCACGTTGCTTGGGTTCGAAGAATCCATGAGAATTGATGAAGAGAATTTGGCACAGCGCTGGAAAGCACGGGTTGCTCAAGTGCATCCAGATCGTTTTGCGGCTGCCAGTGCCGCTGAAAAACGAGTAGCGATGCAATGGAGTGCACAACTCAATGAAGCCTATCAGACCTTGCGTGATCCACTTAAACGGGCGCGCTATTTGTGTTCACTGCATGGTTTTGTCATCGGTGAAGGCACTGGCAATGCGCTAGATATGACGTTTCTTGAGCAGCAAATGCAATGGCGCGAATCGTTGGAAACTTGGCGTCAGTCATATCGTGATCAGGCGATAGATTCAGAGCATGCCGCTCGGGATATTGAATTGCTGAGTCAGAACGTTGCGTTGGCGCGCCATAATTGCATGGAGCGCACGGAACAGATGATTGACGCAAAGTGCTGGCCTCAGGCAGTGGCTGCGATTCAGCAGTGGCTATTTATCGACAAGTTTATCCAGGAGATTGCACGCGCTAGAAACGCAATCGCCTGATCGGATTCAACAATTTTATGGCTTTACTTCAAATTTCTGAGCCTGGGCTATCGCCTGCGCCTCATGAGCGGCGCGTGGCGATTGGGATTGATCTTGGGACAACACATTCACTGGTGGCTGCCGTGCGCCACAGTGTTGCGCAGGTATTACAGGACGAGCATGAACAGGCATTGTTGCCGTCAGCTGTTTATTATGAGTCGCCAACAGACATCCTGATCGGTCAGGAGGCGCTTGCTTTGCAACGCCAGCACCCCCTCGATACGCTGGTCTCGACCAAACGACTTATGGGTAAATCACTGGCAGATGCACAACAAGCCCAGGTGCCGTATCGTTTATCGCAACTCGGTAATAGTGTGGCGATTGATACAACCCATGCGACCGTTACACCTGTTGAAGTTGCTGCGCAAGTGCTTATGGCATTACGTCAACGGGCACAAGCTGCACTTGGTGATGATTTAGTCGGTGCAGTGATCACAGTGCCTGCCTATTTTGATGATGCGCAGCGTCAGGCAACGCGAGATGCCGCACGCATCGCAGGTTTGACTGTTTTACGTTTGCTCAACGAACCCACAGCTGCGGCACTGGCCTACGGACTTGATAATGGTTCGCAAGGCGTTTACGCCGTTTACGATTTGGGCGGTGGCACGTTTGATTTCTCTTTGTTGCGATTGACACAAGGGGTGTTTGAAGTCATTGCAACCGGTGGCGATACTGCGCTGGGTGGCGATGACTTTGATCGTGCGATTGTGACTGATGCCTTGCAAAAACAAGCGCCTGATACAACGTTAGATGCTGCCTCTGAACGGCTATTGTTACGTGCTGCACGTCAAGTGCGTGAACAACTCACGACGGTTGATGAAGCGACTCAAGACACAGGCTTGGAAGGTGCTTTATCGAGCTTGACCTTGACGCGTGCAGACTTGGATCGTTTATCTGATGTGTTGATCGAGCGTTCTTTAGACTGCGTGAAGCAAGCTTTACTAGATGCCGAGGTTCAAGTATCAGAGATTCATGGCGTTGTCATGGTTGGGGGTGCTACGCGCATGCCTGTGGTGCAACGTAAAGTTGGTGAGTTTTTTAAGACTGACCCGCTCGTGAATTTGAACCCAGACGAGGTTGTGGCGATTGGCGCCGCAAAACAGGCCAATCTACTGGCTGGTAACCGTAGTGCAGATGAAGACTGGTTGCTGCTGGATGTGACGCCTTTGTCATTGGGTCTGGAAACAATGGGCGGCTTGGTAGAAACCATCATTACCCGAAACAGTACGATCCCCGTTGCGCGCGCACAAGAGTTCACAACCTATCAGGATGGCCAAACGGCCATGAGTTTGCACGTTGTGCAGGGTGAACGCGATCTAGTGAGTGAGTGCCGCTCTTTGGCACGATTTGAATTGCGTGGTATTCCTGCGATGGTGGCTGGTGCTGCGCGTATCCGCGTGACCTTCCAGATTGATGCTGACGGACTATTAAATGTCACTGCCCGTGAAATGTTAAGCGGTGTGGAGTCTTCGATTACGGTGAAACCTTCGCATGGTTTGTCCGACGAAGAAATTGCTCGCATGCTGCAAGATGGGGTTAATAGTGCGGAATCTGATGCGCAAGATCGGATGCTGCGTGAGCAGCAAGTTCAGGCTCAGCAATTGCTTGAGTCTGTTCAGGCTGCATTGGATCAAGATGCGGATTTGCTCGAAGACAATGAACGTAACCGAATTGATGAGCAAATGCAGCGCGTGAAAATCAGTCTAGAGTCTCACGATACCGATATGATCCATGAGGCCTGTGAGGCGCTCTCACGTGAGACAGACGATTTTGCGGCCAAACGTATGGATCGAAGCATTCGTGCGGTACTGACCGGACGAACTTTAGACGAACTCTGAGTGAATTGATATGCCTAAATTAACAGTTTTGCCACATCCCGATATTTGCCCAGAAGGTGCCGTGATTGAGAATGCCCCCAAAGGGGAGTCAATCTGTCGTGTGTTGTTGGCCAATGATATTGATATTGAACATGCCTGTGAAATGGTGTGTGCTTGCACAACCTGTCACGTCATTGTGCGCGAAGGCTTTGATTCGCTTGAAGAAGCAACCGACAACGAAGAAGATATGTTGGATCGCGCTTGGGGGTTAAGCACTTTGTCTCGTCTATCATGTCAGGCCATTATTGAGGATGATGACTTGACGGTAGAGATCCCACGGTACAGTATCAACCATGCGAAAGAAAATTAATTCCGAGATTTGATCGATAGATCAGTCTCGGTGTTGAGACAAACACAGACGAGAAAGGATCTATCGTGAGAAAAAATACCGTCAAAGCAACTCTGCAAGCTGGTGGCACAGTGGCCAATGGTTGGGTGGGAATTCCGTCTTCGTATTCAGCCGAATTGATTGGACATGCTGGATTCGATTCTGTAACGGTTGATTTGCAGCATGGTTTGATCGGATTCGACCAAGCACTGCCGATGTTACAAGCCTTATCTTCCACTCCCGCCATTCCGTTGGTTCGTGTACCAGGTAATGATGGTCCGGAAATTATGCACTTACTGGATGCAGGTGCGTACGGTGTGATTTGTCCGATGATTTCGACACCAGAGCAAGCGGCAAGTTTTGTGTCTGCTTGCCGTTACCCACCTGAAGGCGATCGTTCATTCGGTCCAGCACGTGGCTTTCTCTATGGTGGAAAGGATTACTACACCCACGCCAATGAAGAAATTCTCACCATTGGCATGATTGAAACGCAAGAAGCCTTGGATAACCTTGATGCCATTTTGGCAGTCGATGGTTTGGATGGCGTCTATATCGGGCCTAATGATCTGAGTTTGAATTTGGGTCATGCACCCAGCTCAGAGCCGACTGCAGAGCCAGTGGTCAAAGCGATTGCCCACATTCTGGCGCGCACACTCGCACACGGTAAAATTCCTGGCATTTTCTGCTCCAATGGCGTGGCTGCACGGGCTCGATTGGAACAGGGCTTCCGAATGGTGACGCCAGGTAATGAAGCGGGCATATTGTCAGCTGCGGCCGCGCAAGCTGTTGCCCAAATTCGTAGCGAATCAACCGAATCGTCTACTCAAACATCTGGCTATTAAATCGAGTTTGAGGCTCATCTGGGCTTCAACATTGGTTTTGTAGTGTTAACAGGTGAGAGGACTATGCATCACAAACAACAATCGACTTGGCGACTTTCTGCAAATCTTGGATTTCTGTGGCATGACTTGCCACTTTTAGATCGTTTGCAATGCGCACATGACGCTGGGTTTCAGGGTGTTGAGATGCATTGGCCTTATGATGTGTCACCCACACAGGTTGCCAAGGTGTGTCGAGATCTGAATCTGACGCTCTTGAGTGTCAACACACCTCAAGGCAATCAGGCTACGGGTGATTTGGGGTTGGCTGCGCAAGTGGGTCGTCAGGCTGAATTTAGACAAAGCTTTCAAAAGACGCTGGATTGGGCACGCCAAGCCAATGCAAGCATGATTCATGTACTGCCTGGGCGATCAGGTGAAGCCGAACAATCTCACGATTGTTTTGTGGAGAACCTGTGCTGGGCGAGTGACCTTATCCAAGGCGAAGAAATGACTTTGCTTTTGGAAGCCATGAATCCCTATGATCGTCCAGATTATTTCTATCACACACAAGAAGCTGCGTATTCCATGATTGAAGCCTGTGGACGTGACAACATCCGTCTGATGTTTGATGTCTACCATGTGGGTATGGGGCAGGGCAACGTATTGAATCGTTTGCGTGCTTTGATGCCGCAGATTGGCCATATTCAGATTGCGAGTGTACCTGAGCGTCAAGCACCCGATCGGGGCGAGATACGCTATGAAGCGGTGTTTGAAGCATTGACTTTGTTAGAGTATCGCGGCTGGGTTGGTTGTGAATACTGTGCGCAAGAAAATGTGCAACAGGAAGTGCAGCGCTGGACACAAGCTCTGGATGTGTCACTTTGACAATGATTGTGTAAAGCCATGGTGAGGCGATGAACGTAAAAAACGGTGCAGACTCTGGAATGAGTTTTGCACCGTTTTTTATGACTATTGCTGATAAGTGATCAGTTGCTTTGGCGTCTCATGTGAGGAAACAAAATCACATCTCGAATGCTGGCACTGTCAGTCAATAACATTACGAGTCGGTCGATCCCAATACCGCAACCGCCTGTTGGAGGCATGCCGTATTCAAGTGCTTGGATGTAGTCCTCGTCGTAATACATCGCTTCTTCGTCACCAGCATCTTTAGCCAACACTTGTGCAGAAAATCGTTCTGCTTGATCTTCTGGGTCGTTTAACTCAGAAAAACCGTTGGCGAGTTCGCGGCCTGCAATGAACAACTCGAATCGTTCTGTAATGCCAGGCGTTGTGTCAGATGCACGAGCAAGTGGAGAGACTTCGACGGGGTAGTCGATAATAAAGGTCGGCTCCCACAATTTGGCTTCAGCGACTTCTTCAAAGAGCACGAGTTGCCAAGTGCCCAGAGCGGCGTTGGTGTATTCTGGTGCTTGAACATTGATGCCAAGCTTTTGCAATTCTGCTTTAAGGAACTCAGTGTCTTGCAGTTGTGCATCTGTGTATTGCGGTGCATGGGCCTGAATGGCTTGCACAATCGTTAAACGTTTAAACGGTTGCGCAAAATCCAGTATTTTTTCTTGATAGCTGAGGGTGGCACTACCTGTCGTGCGAATGGCAACTTCACGAATGAGTGCTTCTGTGAAATCCATCAGCCAGTGATATTCTGTATAGGCTGCATAAAATTCCATCATTGTAAATTCAGGATTGTGTCGTGGACTCACCCCTTCATTACGGAAGTTACGGTTGATTTCAAAGACTCGCTCAAAGCCGCCCACAATTAAACGCTTGAGGTAGAGCTCAGGTGCAATGCGCAAGTACATGGGCATATCAAGCGCATTGTGATGGGTCACAAACGGTTTAGCCGCCGCACCACCTGGAATCACTTGCAGCATGGGTGTTTCGACTTCGAGGAATTGATGCGCTTCCATGATTTGTCGCACGGCCCCAATGGCTTTGCTACGCTGTAAAAATGTCTGACGTGTCTGTTCTGTGGTGATCAAATCCACATAACGTTGACGGTAGCGCAGTTCTTGATCGGCTAGTCCGTGAAATTTATCCGGTAAAGGCCGTAGCGATTTGCTCAACAAACGCACGCTAGTGGCGTGAATGGAGAGCTCACCTTTATTAGTTTTAAAGATTGTGCCATTGACGCCCAGAATGTCACCCAGATCCCAATGCTTAAAAGACTCATAGAGTTCTTCACCAAGCGTCTTGCGATCAAGATAAATCTGGATGCGTCCACTGCCATCTTGTAAAGTCGCAAAGCTGGCTTTACCCATGACGCGTTTAAGCATCATTCGACCAGCGACACAGGCTGTTTGTTCTTGTGACTCGAGCGTTGGTTTGTCGAGTTCGCCGTACTTTGTGTGTAAGTCCTGTGCGTGATCCGTCGGCTTGAAATCATTCGGATAGGCAATCCCATCTTGACGAAGCTGCTGAAGTTTTTGACGACGTTCAGCAATGAGATGGTTTTCTTCTTGAGGTGTTTGATCGTTCATGTTTTTTAAGTGTATTGGCGTACGTCATCAAGGACTGTGCTGCCGTAGTCGTCTCGGTTGAGAAGGTTTAAAAGTTTGTCAGCTGTTTCAGTCGCGGATGCCAGTTGACCTTGGCTGTAGAAATTCTGAAACTTCTCACGATTTGGAAATAAGCTTTCATCAGTGCCACGGATTGTTTCCTGCATGGGTGTGTCGACAATCCCTGGAGCAACTGCACTAATACGCACATTGGGGTGCTCTTCAATGTGAACTGCTTCAGAAAAGCGGTCCACAGCGGCTTTAGTCGCACAATAAACGCTCCAGCTTTTGGAGGCGTTTCGGCCTGCACCTGAAGAAATAATCATGATGCGACGGTCCGCTGCTTGTTGTGTACCTTGTAAGAAGCAGCCTGTCAGATAAATTGGTGCCACGATGTTGATATCAAAGGCGGCTGCAATTTCATCAAGATTTGTCAGATGGTCGGCCGGGACAATCGGCATGACAATACCCGCATTTAAAATAATGCGCGCATTTTTGACGTCTTTCAGCATGGCTTTAAGGGCTTGGCCAGCTTCATCAGTCTGATTGCGATCGGATAAATCAACTAGCAATTCATTCCAATCAGTTTGGTTGGCTTTGGCAATTTCCTGGAGTTCTGGCACGCTATTACGGCTTAGCGCAATCACGCGTTGTCCAGAACGGGCCAGTTGCTCAGCCATTGCACGTCCGATGCCTCGTGAGACACCTGACAAAATAGTCGTGATTTCGGATGTTGCCATGAATGTCTCCTTACAGACCGTGCTTTAGACTGGCTTGGATAAAGGGATCCAGATCGCCATCGAGCACTTTTTGTGTGTTTGAAATTTCGACTGATGTGCGTAAATCTTTAATACGGCTCTGATCCAACACATAAGAACGAATCTGGTGACCCCAACCCACATCGGTTTTTGAGTCTTCCATCTTTTGTTGTTCGGCCATGCGATTGCGAATTTCTAATTCATACAGGCGTGAGCGCAACATATCCATGGCTTCAGCCCGGTTGCGGTGCTGAGAACGATCGTTCTGACACTGCACCACAATGCCCGATGGCATGTGCGTAATACGAACGGCCGAGTCGGTTTTGTTCACGTGCTGACCACCGGCGCCACTAGCGCGGTAAGTATCGATGCGCAAATCGGCTGGATTGATGTCCACTTCGATTGAATCATCAACCTGAGGATAGACAAACACACTAGAAAACGAGGTGTGTCGACCACCTGAAGAGTCAAATGGACTTTTTCTGACTAGGCGATGTACGCCAGTTTCGGTTCGCAAATGCCCGTAAGCGTATTCGCCTTCGACTTTAATGGTCGCCGATTTAATACCCGCCACATCACCTTCGGACTCTTCAAGGACTTCGGTTTTGAAATCTTTGTGTTCGCAATATCGCAAGTACTGACGCAAGAGCATTGACGCCCAGTCTTGCGCTTCGGTTCCACCTGCACCGGCTTGAATGTCAATAAAGCAATTCAGTGGGTCGGCAGGGTTGGAGAACATGCGACGGAATTCCAAGTTTTCTAAGACTTCTTGGAATTGATCGGCATCGGCTTCAATGGCCAGCAGCGTTTCGTCGTCGGACTCCATTTGTGCAAGCTCAAACAGATCGAGTGCGTCCTGAATAGACTGTCCGAGTTCGTTGAGTGTCAAAACGACATTTTCAAGGTTTTTCTTTTCTCGTCCAAGCGCTTGGGCATGCTCGGGATTTTCCCAGATGGAAGGATCTTCCATCTCGGCATTGACGACTTCTAAGCGGTGTGCTTTTTCATCGTAGTCAAAGATACCTCCGAGCGGAGAGTTCTCTTTCCTGATAGTCCGATAGACGAGCGGACAGGGCGTTTTGGCGTTCTGCTTCCATGATTTTTACTTTCCTGCTTGAATAATTCTGTCGTAACCTCCTATTCTAGCCCACTCGACCAAGCTGTTTCGACAATGAGTTGTAGTGAGATACGTGATTGCCAGATATTGGGAGCAATTCGGTAGACGACTTCAACGTCTGCGTCTAACGGCAGCTCACGATTAAACCAAATCCCATCAAAACGCTGTTGATCCCGTTGTAAGACGAGCTTCATGTGTTTTTCACCAACCAGTCGCTGCGAAACGACGCGAAACCGATCCTGAAATACGGGGGGTAAAAATCCCGCTCCCCAGACTTGGTTGGCAAGCATGGTGGCTGATTGCACATTGGCCCATGCCGAAGGCAGTGAGCCGTCGGTTTCAATCACAGGCTCAAACGTGGTTTGGCCAGTCATATCGACAATGGCGTCTGATAAAGCTTCTTCGAAGAGATCTAAGCCATCAGGGTCCAAAGTTAAACCTGCGGCCATGGCGTGGCCACCAAATTTGAGAATTAGGCCAGGATGGCGTTTAGAGACCAGATCCAAAACGTCACGCAAGTGCACGTCGGGAATAGATCGACCAGAGCCTCGTAAATCGCCGTCATCCGCAGGGGCAAAGGCAATGACAGGGCGGTAGTAGGTTTCTTTTAAGCGTGATGCCACAAGACCCACAACCCCTTGATGCCAGTCTGGATGAAAGACGCACAATGCGGGGGCACCTTGTTCAATGACATCCATGTCTTCGAGTGCTTCAATGGCTTGCGCTTTCATTGTGGTTTCTATTTCACGACGTGCTCGGTTGATGTCGTCAAGCTCACGTGCCAGCCTGAGCGCTTCGGTCGGATCATCAGTGATCAGACACTCAATACCGATGCCCATGTCATCCAATCGTCCGGCTGCGTTGATGCGTGGTCCCACGGTAAAGCCCAGATCAAACGAATTGGCATTGGCTGGATCACGTCCACTGACAGCAAAAAGGGCACGAATCCCTTCTTGCATTTGTCCTTGACGAATTCGCTCTAGGCCACGTGCAACCAACAACCGATTGTTGGCATCGAGTCGCACCACATCAGCCACGGTGCCAAGTGCAACTAAATCGATTAAGGCATCTAGGCGTGGTTCGGGTCGAGTTTTCCAGTGCCCGCGATCGCGCATTTCACGGCGCAATGCCATCAAGACATAAAAGATGACACCCACACCTGCCAAGTTTTTAGATTCAAAGCCACAGTTTGGTTGGTTGGGATTCACAATGGCCAATGCTTGCGGTAGCGTATCGCCAGGCAAGTGATGGTCTGTCACAATTACTTCCAGGCCATGCGCATGTGCGGCTTCAACACCTTCGACACTGGCAATGCCGTTATCGACTGTGATGAGAAGATCTGGGCGTCCGGCTCGATGATTTAAAGCCAGTTGCACCACATCAGGTGATAAGCCATATCCTGTCTCAAATCGATTAGGCACAAAATAATCGACTTGCGCTCCCATGGCTCTTAAACCACGGATGGCCACTGCACAAGCGGTTGCACCATCGCAATCGTAGTCGGCCACGATTAGTAACCGTTTTTGTTGTTCGATGGCATCGGCCAGCTCGCGTGCTGCAAGATCAACCTGTGTGAGCGATGCGGGGTTGATGAGATGCTGCCACTGAGTCGAAGTCTGTGAAATGTCTGTGACGCCCCGAGCGGCCATGAGACGGGCTAGCAACGGGTTCATGCCTTGAGACGTTAAATGTTGTGCAACGGTTTCAGGGACCGTGCGAACACGAGTTACAACGGGTTCCACCAGTTTCTCCATTCAGGGGTTTGCGCAGCACCAGCGCGCGAATTGGTTGGTGTTGAGCGAGAAAAGAGTTTTTGAATCTTTGCGCCCAATGATAGTTTTTTGACGGACGGTTTGCCTGGTGTGAGACGAATAATGCGATCTTCACCGGTGAAGGTCACAGTTGGCTGAGGCTGTTTGATCTCAAAGATGTGTGTATGCCACTGCGTGACCAATGTTTGCCAGTCCTTGAGCCATTCAGACCAAAGCCCATGGCTTGCATGTTGCTGGAAGGTCTCAAACCATTGTGCATCTGCGTTGGGTTGTGGCGTCCAGCCTCGAGCGCCTCCCGAGAGCCATAACGTGTTAATGACTGGAAGGCCTTCAGCTTGCCTTTTTTGATTGACGGGGTGTGTGTGCCAGTGCATTTGAATTTCATTGACGCACTGTCGCCAGATTCGCCAGATTTCGGCCGTTGGCCAAGCATCGCTGGCTTCTTGGTCTTGCACGCTTTGTAGAGTAGGTAACCAAGCATCTTTTGAATCGCGTTCAGACGGAATCTGTCCACTGACTTGCCAAAAACCAGGCTTAAAGGATTGCAGCTCAATCCCGTAGGTGTTGCTAAGATCGAGTTCCGTCAGACTATCGGCTAAGGCCTGTAATTCCTGTGATGATGCCTGCAGGCGAGCCTGTTCGACTAAGAGAGTGCCTTGGAACGATACAATCGCGCTACAGGCTTGCGCAACCCAGATTGCTTGAGACTGGTCAGTCTGTTGTGCTTCTAAGGCAGCATGTGCACTGCCGATCGGTAAGGTCGCTTCGCTTGGGCTTAATGCTTGTGTCAGTCCTAGGTTTTCTAGGCGAACGCGCTGCGCGGGTGTGCAGCCAAAATCACTACAGGCACTGTCTAAAATCTCCACACGGTATCGGGACAGAATGGCATCGAGTTGTTGTGCCAGCGACGTGTGTGTGGATTGCAAAGCCTGACTCAGTGAGTTGGCTAGATGATTGGGGGGCAGGGCGTCGGGAACAATCCAGTTGGAAGCGGGCATGATTTAGTGTTAGTTACAAATTGGTATCCGAGATGATTTCGGAAAATAAGAGATCAATTGTACGGTTCTACCGTACTGTGAATTGCTGCAAAGTGCCATAATGACCCATGATGCTGAGAAAACACTCAGAATAAAGAGGTTGGTTGTGGGTATTCGGGCGCTTGTCTAAAAAAGAATGTCTGAGCCTCAGTCAAGGATGCTATGGAAAAAAACAATGAAGCTTGCATTTGAACTCTGGCTTGGAACACGTTATGCCGGTCTGGGCGGCAAGCGCGCTGCGGCCAGTGGTCGGGATCGGTTTGTCTCGTTTGTGGCCCTGATGTCCATGGTGGGGATTGCGCTTGGCGTGGCTGCCCTGATTGTGGTCTTGTCGGTCATGAATGGTTTTCAGCGAGACGTGCGCGATCGCATGTTGTCTGTTTTGCCGCATATTGAGTTGTTTGTACCTGGACAAACACCTCAGGCAACTTTGGATCTTTTTGAGACGCTGTCAGAAGAGGCTAAAGCACATCCTGATGTGGTGAGTGCTGCGCCTTTTGTGTCGGCACCGGCCATTGTCATGCGAGGGCAGGTTCTACGGGGCGTGCAGTTGCGCGGCGTGGAGCCTAGCGAGGAAGCGCAGGTTTCAGAACTGGCTGATCAAATGATTGAAGGCTCATTGTCAGATCTGAAGCCTGATGGATTTGGTCTCGTCATTGGCAGTACGCTGGCCTCAATTTTAAATGTTGATGTGGGCGATAACGTCATGATTCTGGCGCCACAAGGCAGTGTGACGCCGGCTGGATTTGCTCCCCGGATGCGTCAATTCACGGTGGTCGGACTATATCGATCTGGGCATTATGAATATGACAGTTCGTTGATCTTTGCCCAAGCACAAGATGCGGCACGCCTGTTCCGTGACACGGGCTCAGCGGGTGTTCGACTTAAAGTCAACGATATGTATGATGTGCAGCGTATTGCGCAAGAGCTGCAAATGATGTTGCGTGGACAGATTTTTGTCGCGGACTGGACAAGAAACAACCGCAACTGGTTTGCTGCCGTTCAAACAGAAAAACGCATGATGTTTATTATTCTGGCGCTTATTGTGGCGGTTGCTGCATTTAATTTGCTGTCCTCACAGGTCATGGCTGTCAAAGACAAGCAAGCCGACATTGCAATTTTGCGAAGCTTTGGAGCAACGCCCGCCCGGATTGCACGGATTTTTCTGATTCAAGGTGCATTAATTGGCTTACTCGGAACCTTGGTTGGGGTCTTGGGCGGCTGCTTGATTGCATTTAATGTGGATGTGATTGTGCCTGCGCTAGAAGGACTTTTAGGGGTGCAGTTCTTGCCACAAGAGATTTACTTTATTTCCGCATTGCCATCGGATCCACGGTCATCTGACATTGTGACAATCGGGGTAACTTCCATGGTGTTGTCACTATTGGCCACCCTGTACCCAAGCTGGCGTGCATCGCGTGTTGAACCTGCCCAAGTGTTGCGTTATGACTGAGAGTGAACAATTTGCTATGAGAAATTCATCCGATGTCGTACTGGAAGCGATTGATCTGAATCGCTACTTTCGGGAAGGCGGGCAACAAATTCATGTGCTGCGTCAGGTCAGTTTGCGGGTGCATGCCGGTGAAATGGTGTCTATTGTTGGGGCTTCTGGCTCAGGTAAAAGCACTTTGCTGCATTGTCTGGGTCTGTTAGATAGACCCGATGAAGGTGAGGTGCAAGTCGGTGGGCAATCCACAGCCCGCATGCGCGAGACGCAACGCAGTGCGATTCGCAATGCACAACTCGGGTTTGTGTACCAATTTCACCATTTGTTGGGTGAATTTAACGCGTTGGATAATGTGGCGATGCCGCTTGTTATTCGCAATATGAGCCGCGAAAAAGCTCGTCAAAAAGCTCGGGTTCTTTTAGAGGATATGGGGCTAGGTGAACGGGTGACGCACTTTCCAGGTCAATTGTCTGGGGGTGAACGTCAGCGGGTTGCCCTGGCCAGAGCGCTTGTGAGTGAACCTCGATGTGTGCTTGCGGATGAGCCTACAGGTAATCTGGACCGACAGACCGCACAAAACATGTTTGCGCTTTTACGTAAAGTTCAACGTGAGCGGGGTTTGGCCATTGTGATTGTGACGCATGATCTGGCATTGGCCGCCCGTACCGATCGGGTGCTCAGCATGGTTGATGGTCAGTTAAAGGAAGTCGATCGGCATACGCTGGAGAACTTGCAAACGCCTCTTACAGGTGATTCTGGAGAGTCGGGTAAGTCGGGTGATTCTGATGAAAACAGCGCCACCACTCATTGATACCCACTGTCATTTGGATGCGCGTGAGTTTGATCACGATCGTCAGGGTGTCATTGAGCGTGCTTATTCGAAAGGTGTCACTGGGATCTTGATTCCAGCGGTGGAAGTTTCGAATTTCACGACGGTACGAGACTTGGCTGTACAGGTTCAGGGTGGTGCTTACGCAATTGGTATTCATCCCATGTTCGTTCGTTATGCACAGGCTGATGATCTGGTGCGTATGCGTGAGTTTTTAGAGACACATCGTGATGATCCGAATTTAGTCGCAATTGGTGAAATTGGTTTGGATTTTTTTGTGCCTGAAATCTCACAAGGCGCTGAACGAGACAAACAGCTGGTGTTTTATCAAGAACAGTTAAAGCTTGCAAAAGCATTTGATCTGCCCGTTTTATTGCATGTCAGAAAGTCGCAAGATGAACTCTTAAAGTGGTTGCGCCGGCTGGGATCACCCGGTGGGATTGCGCATGCCTTTAATGGCAGCTTTCAGCAAGCACAGCAATTTCTGGATTTAGGATTTGTGTTGGGTGCAGGTGGTGCCATGACGTTTGATCGTGCGTTACAAATTCGTCGCCTTGTGACCCAACTGCCATTGACTGCCTGGGTGTTGGAAACCGATGCGCCTGACATTTCCCCAGCCTGGTTAGGTTCGGGTGCCCGTAACGAACCCGCTGAAATTGCACAAATGGCACAAGTGCTGGCCCAATTGCGAGAGTGTGATGAAGCCACCATTTTGCGACAAACGACGACCAATGCTTGCCGTGTCCTACCCAAAGCTCGTGCGCTATGGTGTGCTAAGTAGTTAGTCACAAAATAGCGGTAATTCCGCATAGATATTGGTCCACATTCATCCACGTCTAAACAAAATCAAACGGCACACTGGCAGCTCTTAGGTTTTTTGGGTATGGCGGGAAATGCCACTTGCGGTGTTGGCGCTGGCTTGGCTGCTGGGTCTAGTTATTGCACAAGTACAGACAGAGTTGTTGCCCATGCCCTTATTACTTGGTATGGCGGTCTTTGCATTGGGCGTTTTGGGGTGGAGTGCACGAACCGGTTTAGCGCAAAAGACTGAAACGCTTGCAATTACAAGTGGCCTCTGGTGGCTGCGTTTGATATCGATTGCGGTGCTTGCCTGTGCATGGACGGGTTTGCAGGGTCATCGCGATTTGCTACGTCGCTTGCCTTTAGCGCTCGATAATCAGACAACGTCAGCGCAGTACGTCGTCATTGGTTTGCCAGTGCAATCGGGCCAAGGGTTCACGGCACAAGTCAAAGCACTTGTGCTCATCGAACAAGGCCCCAAAGTCATGGTGGATCGACAAGTCTGGGTGACATGGTTTGATGCATGTGTGCGAGATTGTGCGCAAGTGATCCGTGTGGGGCAACGTTGGTCATCTCGGTTGAACTGGCGTGCGCCACACGGGCATCTCAACTTTTATGGTGACGATGCGCAGCAGCAACTGTATGCCAAACAAATTTATGCGCAAGCAAGGGTGAGGGGAGCTGCCAAACTGCTTGCCATTGGGCTAACCCCCACACTGGGCAGTTGGCTGGAGGCTTTACGTGCCAAACTAATCGCATCGATGCAAACCGTGCTTGGGGGAAAAACGTATGCGGGTGTTCTGATTGCGCTGGTGTTTGGAGATCAGCAAGGGATAGACACTGGGCAATGGCAGTGGTTTGCAAACGCTGGGATTTCTCATTTGGTGGCCATCAGTGGAACCCATGTGTCGCTCGTGGCTTCTTTGGGTGGGTTGTTTGCAGGATTTCTGTTTGATCATCTGCGCTGGCATGGGCAAGCGATCACGCAGCGATTCTCTAGGCGATCAGTTTCGGTTTTAACAGGGCTTTTGTGTGCGCTGGTGTATTGCTTACTGGCGGGTTGGGGGTTGTCGGCGCGACGCACATTTTTAATGCTCGCAACAGTGAGTCTGTCTTTATTGGGTCGATTTCGTCTTCGAACCAGTGATGCATTAGGCATTGCTTTGTTTGCGATTACGGTGCTGGAGCCACATGCCATCTTGGCGCATGGATTGTGGCTGTCGTTTACGGCTGTCTTGGCACTGCTTGCGATGGGCTTGGCTTTTCAGGCCAATGTTAAAAAACGCAGACCTGAACTTCTATCTACCCAGCCAGCTCAACTAGATCAGCCCGGTCATTCGATCCAACAAACAAGCTTTGACCAAACTGTATGGTTCTGGTGCCGTCAAAAACGGACTGATTTGCTGGCGTGGTGGCGCACAAAACAAGTGAACCGTTCATTTTTATGCTTGTTGCGGTTTCAATGTGTTTTAACGCTGGCGACTTTACCGCTGCTGGCTTGGATATTTCCGCAAGTGAGTGTCATCAGCGTGCTGACCAATCTATGGGCGATTCCTTGGGTTGGAGCCGTGGTGACACCGGCTGCATTAGGATTGGCGTTCTTGAGTGCTGTGGTCGCAGGCTTTGGTTTGCCTTTGTCGAGCTTGGAGCCCTTGGGACAACTTGTGCATGCTTTGGCCGTAATTGGATTTGCACCTGTCCATTGGCTTGTTCAAACAATCCCTTCGACGATGGATGTCACACAAGCGCCGATCGGTTGGGTGCTGTTAAGTGTCCTAGGTGTTGGCTTGGCTTTGTGCCTGCCAGTGGGTTTGAGTCGGCATACCGCTTGGTTGTTATTGTTGCCGCAATTGTGTTGGCATCCAACACATCCTGAAACGGGTGGCTGGCGGCTAACGGCCTTCGATCTCGGGCAGGGTGAATCTGTATTGATTGAAACAGCGCAGCATCAGGTTCTGTACGATACGGGTTGGCAACATGGCGAGTCGGACGCCGTCCAAAATATTGTGTTGCCTCAGCTAAAAGCTATGGGAATCCGAAGCTTAGATGATGTGGTGATTTCTCATCCTGATCTAGATCACGTAGGCGGACTCGCCACCCTACAGAAAACCCGTGAAATTAAACAATTATGGGGTTCAGGACTGCATCCCATGGTTTATCGCGCTTGTCGGGCCGGTCAGTTTTGGGAATATGATGGTGTGCAGTTTCAAATGCTTGCACCACGCAGTGATTGCGCCAACCACACGCTTGAAGGTGCACAACGAAATCGCTGCAGCTGTGTGCTGCGGATCAGTGGTCGCTGGCATTCTGCGCTGCTTCCAGGTGATATTGATGCGCAAACAGAAAAACAATTAGTCCAAGAGGTTCAAACAACTCGAACAACTCAAAAAACACCCAAGCGTTCAAGACATCAAAAGAAAGGTAAAGGCCAACGTAAACAAACAGCGCAAACTCGAACTCAAAATCAACCTGCAGCTTGTGCAACACATCCGAAGCAGTCCGTTAGGCAAACCTCACAAAAGAGCAAAGATAAACGAGAGGGAATCCCTAAAGTGAAACTCAAAGGCAAACATCCAAAACCATTGCTTGAGCATACAAGCGATGCATGTGAAATAGGACAGCCCGTACCTAAAACCGATGTGGTACTCATGTCGCACCATGGTTCTATCAGCAGTTCAGCACTGCAATGGATACAGGCACTGAAGGCTCGGCATGCGATTGCGCAAGCTGGCCATCACAATCGATTCGGACACCCGCATCCCAAGGTAATTCAGCGCTGGAAAGAGCAGGGTGTACGGACGTGGGTGAGCGCCCAGGATGGGGCGATTGAAGTCAACTCAGATGCGTCTGGCTTAGTCGTACGCACAGCCCGACAAGTCAGAAAACGCTACTGGCATGATCAGAAGCCGGTCAATGCCCTAAAATGAACTGATCATATTTAGAAAACACACCCTGAAGGAGACATCATGAGTGCACCCCGAGTTGAATCAATTGCCTGCAGCAGCCCAACAGGTATCCATCAAATGGCTTATTACGACTGGGGTGATCCGGACAATCCCGATGTATTGCTGTGTGTGCACGGTTTGACTAGAAATGGACGGGATTTTGATGAGGTGGCCAAGCGACTGTCTAAGCGTTTCCGAGTGGTGTGTCCTGATGTCGTGGGTCGTGGTTTGTCCGATTGGTTGGTGAACCCAGCGGGTTATCAGGTGCCTCAGTATGCAGCTGATATGGTGAGTTTGATCGGTCGCTTGCAACCTAAAACGCTGAATTGGGTGGGAACCTCTATGGGTGGACTCATTGCCATGGTTTACAGTGCGTTGGTTGCCAAAGCACAAAGCGGCAAAGCACCTGTGCCACCAGCCCGTTTAACTGCCAGTATTCCAGATTCGGTGGTGCCCATTACTCGTCTAGTGCTTAATGACGTAGGGCCTCGTGTTGAACCCGAATCACTGGCACGAATTGGTGCCTATTTAGGTGACCTTACACAATACGACAGCTTTGAAGAAGGGCTGGCGTATATGCGACAAACAGCCCAATCGTTTGGTCTACAAACAGATGAACAATGGGAAATGTTTACACGACATTATTTTGTGCAAAAAGATGGCCACTGGATCAAGCATTACGATCCGAACATTGCGATGGGTTTTGCGGGGATGACGCCTGAAATGATGGCCAAAGGTGAAGAGTACCTCTGGCATGTCTATAGCAAAATCACCTCAGATATTCTGGTGTTGCATGGTGTTGAGTCTGATTTGTTAACCGCTGAATCGGTTGCGCGTATGCAAGCCAGTAATGCACGCACACAAGTTCGTAGTATTGAAGGGGTGGGTCATGCACCTAGCCTTCTTAAAGATCATGAGATTGATTTATTGGAATCATTCTTGGTTTAAAACTAATTTCGGAGTATTGATTGTCAAACGAGCGCTCACTTCAAAAACCCTATACCAAAGTCGATTTACACTGTCATTCGACAATTTCAGATGGCGTATTGTCGCCACCTGACGTCGCTCGACGCGCAGCCTCACAGGGCGTTGATCTCTGGGCTTTAACGGATCATGATGAGATTCGTGGAATTGCGCAAGCGCGCGAGACAGCGCATGATTTGGGTATGGATTTTTTGAGTGGCGTTGAGATTTCAGTCACTTGGGGTGGGCGCACGGTTCACATCGTGGGTTTGGGTGTGGATGAGACCCATTCCGTTTTAGTCGAAGGCTTGGCGCATAATCGTTCAGGTCGATTGCGTCGAGGGCAGTCCATTGCAGATCGACTGACAGAACTGGGTATTTCAGGAACATTTGAAGGCGCAAAGGCCTTGGCGAGTAACCCTGAAATGCTTAGTCGTACGCACTTTGCACGGTATTTGGTGGATCAAGGGTACGCCAGTTCCATTCAAAACGTATTTGATCAGTATCTAGGTGACGGGAAACCTGCCGCTGTGCCGATGAATTGGGCAACTTTGGGTGAGGCATTACACTGGATACATTCGGCCGGTGGTGTGGCTGTGATTGCACACCCGGGCCGTTATGAGTTTGAGCGCCTACGCCTAGATGCGTTTGTGAAAGAGTTTCAAGCATTAGGCGGTTGTGGGATTGAGATTTATACGGGTAGTCATCATCCCAATGAATATGAATTCTATGAACGCGTGGCTCGGCAATATGGCTTACATGGATCCTGTGGATCAGATTTTCATGGACCCAAAGAAGGGCGCTATGACTTGGGTTCGATGCCACTTTTACCCACCGATATCCCAGCCGTCTGGGATGTGGCAAAAATCGATTATGCGAAATAGTATCCATCTGGATATCTGAAGTTTGTTTGCGCTGAGGAATTGAAGATGTCATCACCGACCTCTAAAAACTATATGACGCGTGCAGGCTATGAACGTTTGCGTGCAGAGTTGGTTCACCTGATGAATGTGGAACGCCCTGAAGTGGTTCAAGTGGTGTCTTGGGCTGCGTCAAACGGCGATCGCTCTGAAAATGGTGACTATATCTACGGTAAAAAGAGATTGCGTGAAATTGATCGACGCATGCGTTTTTTAACAAAACGTCTGGACATTGCGGAGGTGGTTGATCTGCAACCCGGTCAGCATGGTGATCAGGTCTTTTTTGGGGCGACCGTTGAATATATGAGTGAAGATGAGACCTTCACCACGATTACGATTGTCGGTGTTGATGAGGCCGATCCTCTACAAAACCGCATTAGTTGGATTACGCCAGTGGCACGCGCGCTACTGAAAGCTCGCGAGGGCGATTCAGTCACGTTGCAAACTCCTTCAGGTCCGCAAACACTAGAAATTACCGAAGTCCGTTACGACGTTTGAGCGTTTGCGAGTGTCGTGCTCAGCCTAGTGTCCTACAATGCCACGTTCTCGTGCGTCGGATGAATCAACGGTTTAAATTGACTTATCCGATGCGAATCTTTCTTGAAGACTAAAACATGTTGTCATTACCTGCTGATAGCCACGCCTTGTGTGTGGCCCCGATGATTGATGTCACAGACCGTCATTGCCGGTTTTTTCATCGTCTGCTTGCACCTCGTGCTTGGTTGTATTCTGAAATGACCACCACAGGTGCGCTTAAATTCGGTGATCGTCAGCGTCACCTGCAATTTAATGAAGCTGAAAAACCCGTTGCTTTGCAGCTCGGTGGCTGTGAGCCCGAAGATCTGGCCTTGGGTGCCAAGTTGGGCGAACAGTGGGGCTACGATGAAATTAATCTGAATTGCGGCTGTCCGTCTTTAAAAGTCCAGAAAGGCGCGTTTGGCGCGTGTTTGATGCGGGATGCGGATCTTGTGGCCGACTGCGTGAAAGCCATGCAAGATGCGACCAGTGTGCCTGTGACCGTCAAACATCGCCTGGGTCTGGATGGAGAGACTGATTTTGCTTTTTTGCAGGATTTTGTGGGCAAACTGTACGAAACTGGCTGCCGCATTTTTATTGTGCACGCTAGACATGCTGTTCTGGGCGGATTGTCTCCCAAAGAAAACCGGGAAATCCCACCTTTGCAATACGATGAAGCCGCAAAACTAAAAGCGATCTTTCCAGAAGCACGTTTTATTCTGAATGGTGGTTTGACCGATGTAGAAACTTGTCTGGATGAGTTGAAACGTTTTGATGGGGTGATGCTGGGTCGAGCCGCTTGGCACAACCCGGCGATTCTGGCGCAATTGTCTGTTGCCATGGGTCATATCGATGCCATGCCGGATGAAGATAAGATTGTTGAGGCCATGGTCCAGTATGCATATGAGCAAATCACGTATGGCGTACCACTTCGCGTCGTCGTCAAACCGTTATTAGACTGGCCGCTTGGTCGTCGAGGTGCACGACAATGGCGTCGCACGCTTTCAGACAACAGCTTGTTAGATCTTAATGATGCAAATTTGTTAACCCAAGCGTGGGAGACCTTGAAGCAAGCTTGAAGTCTGTTTGACGCACATTTAAAATGTATTGCGTAGATCAAGGGTATGGTTGGCGTAATACAATTTCGCCATCTTTAAATTCCACAGCATTAGTTGAATCATCGTCGAGTAGTTTGATTTTTTTGAGAAAATAATCATTTTAGTGTTGAGTTTACACCTTATAACGCCTCGAGTTTAGTCAGCCAATTATTGAATAACGGGCAATTGTCTCGCATAGCATTAAGACCAATTTCCAAAGCTGCTAGGATTCCAAGTATTGGTTTTTGGTAATCAGGTATCAAGGCTTCGATGCGCTTGCTGGGTGCAGTTTTATAACTATTGTTAATGTGCTCTGGAGTTTCAAATTGATTTGCAATTTTACTCAGCTGTGGTTCCAACTCTTCCTTATCAATACCCCTAGCAAAAGCGTTAGGACTGCTGAAAAGCAACGCTTCGAAGTCATACATTTGTACAAAAGGAATGAAACGACGCATAGGGTCGACTCCTAGTTTTTTTGTTAATTCCTCGATCATTGCTTGTTGTACTGTTTCAGCTTTTTTTGCTATATCAGTGTAATTGGTGCCAGCGTGTTTGCCCGGAAATGACTGAGGTAGACCGTAGTAATCAAAAAATGTAGTGCAGAAACTAGTTTTATCGCCTAGTAGACGCTTTTCAATATCAACATAAAGGCGTCCAAATTTGAAATTACCTCCTTTATGTCCAGGCCTACCCACAAGAGCAGGTATTAATAAAACACCTTTTGGTGTAAGTGCGGGTTGCAGTAGTTCCTTGACGAACATTTCCTCGGTTTGCCCTTCACAAATCACATGTACTCTGATCATCGTGAAGGTCTCCCGCCCAGGATGTTCTTTTGCCACAACTCTCCAACGGAATAGTCTTCGAGCCATGTTGTGAAGTCGTTTTCATCCAGACGTCTAAATACCGAACCACCATCTTCCCTATCGACAATGATTAAATCATTTAGATCGAACTCATTAAGTAAACCGATAGACTGAGTGGACACGATAACCTGAGTTTGTGTAGCAGTCGAACGAATTAGTGCACCGAGCAAGGTGATCGCATAGGGGTGCAAACCCAGCTCAGGTTCATCGATAATGATGGTGGTTGGAGGATTTGGCTGTAGCAAAGCGGTGACTAAGCAAATAAAGCGCAGTGATCCGTCAGAGAGTTGACTAGGCCAAAGCGCATAATCATTGCCCAGTTGTTTCCACAGTAAGCGCACCTGTTGTTCTTCACTGGGCAAAATGGTAGGTTTCAGGACAAAATCATCAAAAAAAGGGATAGCTAACCGAACTGTTTTACGAATTTGGTTATAGGCTGCAGGTTCTTCGTTTTGTAGACGTAATAAAAATGCAGCTAGGTTGGAGGCATCCATTCGCAGATAACTGTTGTCATGTACTGAACTCTGACGCTTGATTCCAGCTGTGTCGCTGGTGTCATGAAAGTGATAAACCTTCCAGTTGGAGATCGCGTTGTAGCAGTGTGTTGCGACTTTCTTTGACGTACCTTGTTCTGTTTCTTTCTTTAAGTTGGATTCAGCGTGCCCAGCTCCAAGGTTCGGA